>QNER01001038.1 GCA_003646175.1 Candidatus Parabeggiatoa sp. nov. 1 | reverse complement strand
TTGGCAACCAACGCGAGTTCGGTATCGGGATAGCGGTACATAAATTCCAAATAGCCCGCCAGTTCATGCTTGTCTCGGTAGAGTTGGAATAACTCATGTTGCGCTTGACGTGCGGCTAATGTGTAACGGTATTTGTCGATAAAGGTGTGATAAGCCTGAATCGAGCGCGTGCCTTGCACTAAGTTATAGCGCAACGTAAAAGCCACCGGTGTTTCATTGGCTTGTGGATAAGCGGCAATGAAATGATCCAACCAGTGTGGATCAATCCGATTAGGTACCCCTTGCCAGGCTTGCTGGGATTGGGGCGTATAAGTGGTATCGGATAAGATAGGCTGGGGGTGGGATTTCACCACCATTTCCCCTGCCAGCGCGGTGGCAGAGGTTGCCAGTAGAGTGACAAACAGTGTTTTTCGCATGGTTTGCTCCTGTGTGATAACTACATGGATTGTTTATAATAAAGGATAACTACATGGATTGTTTATAATAAAGGATTTTAATTGAAGCCTATTTGATATTCCTATCCTTTCTTATAAATAATCCTTGTAGTTGTTGCTGATAAATTTTGCTTGGTTGGCATCCAATTCTCATTCGTCTCAGGCGAACCTTGTACGATTGGGCCGCCGCGTCGAAACTCAGTCGTACAAGGTTCGCCTTGTACTCCTGGTAATATAACTTGATAACCGGCCTCGTACAAGGTTATCCTTGTACTCCTGATAATATAGATAGATAAATAATCACTGGTTCATTTTTGGGTATTGGTGCGCGAGGTAATTCAGAGATACAAAAAAATGGTTTAATGTAATAATGTTGGACATTTTTACCGGTCCAATACGCAAATGCAATCAGTTCATCACCATCAAATATCGGTTTGTATCTATAACGCATTTTTCAACTCCTCTGGAATAGGTTTGTTGAATGGGTAACTAATAAACATTATACCGATTTAACTTAATTAATTTCTCTGGAGTGCAAGGCGTACCTTGCACGAGCGTAGGTGCTTAATTTTCAGGAATGCAAGGCGTACCTTGCACGGGCGCGGGTGATCGGTACGCCTTTTACGAATGAACCTCGAACATTATTTATTTAAATCGGCATAAGCATTGTACCTACTGAATTTTCTCCAGCACAAAGCGATAAGTATGGCCAGTTTTCAGATGCTTCACATATAAACCGTGTTCATCTTCAAACATCTGCCAGAGGGTTTCACCGTCTTTTTCAAAGAAGATGTCACCGGTTTTGAACGCGGTGGCTTTGACGTTGCCGTTGACTTGGAGTTTTTCGGTGGGAATGGTGCCAATGCCGACGTTACCGATTTCATTTATCGTGACATATTCAGCACCGCTATGATGCCAGCGTATGCGTCCTCGATAATTATCATAATACCAAGTGGTAAATGCACCGGCCCCATCTAACCTTATCTCACCGCCTTCGATAGAGCCACCCTGGGGATTAACCGTTAAATAATCTACTTGTGCGAGTCCTGCCACATCAAGTTTCGCACCCGGCATAGTGCCAATGCCAACATTACCATCGCTTGAAACACTGATGGCATCCGTTTTTTGCCGTAGGCGTTGATTCGCTTTTTCCAGTTCAACGATTCGCAGCTGCTGGTTTTGGTTTGCCGCAGCCAGTCCCCCCATTTGCTGTTGCTGGCCGCTCAGTTTCGCTTCAAAGCACTGGAATACTTCTAGCGGGGATTTGCTGCCCGCGTCTGGGGGTAAACAGGTATAGTCCGCGTAACTCGGACTGCTGGCGAGTGCCGCTAAGATGGCGGCTTGAAGTTTGGTACGTTTTTTCATTTAACGTCTCCTAAATATAACTACAGGCCGATTGTATATAATAAATGATTTTAATTGAAGCCGATTTGATCTTCCTATCCTTTCTTATAAACAATCCTTGTAGTTGTTGCTGATAAATTTTGCTTGGTTGGCATCCAATTCTCATTCGTCTCAGGCGAACCTTGTACGATTATTGGGCAGCCGCGTCGAAACTCAGGAGTACAAAGCGAACTTTGTACGATTATTGCCAGGTTCGCCTGAGACGAATGATAATCGGTCGTTTTTCGTACAAGGTTCGCCTTGTACTCCTGATAAGCCTCGTACAAGGTTCGCCTTGTACTCCTGGTAATCGGCTGTTTTTCGTACAAGGTTCGCCTGGTACTCCTGATAATCGGTCGTTTTTCGTACAAGGTTCGCCTTGTACTCCTGATAATATTTGATGATCGGCCTCGTACCAGGTTCGCCTGAGACGAATGATAATAAATTCCTGTTATCCTTTCTTATAAACAATCCTTGTAGTTGTTGTTGATAAATTTTGCTTGGTTGGCATCCAATTCAAATTCGCTTAAATTCTTCCCAATCTAAACCCAGTAGACGAATAATCTTACGAAGTGTGCCAATTTTTAAGTCTTTATGGCCCCAATCAGGTATCGGAACAATAGCACCATTGTTTGGGTTATACCACTTACGATGAGAACCGCTGCCATGGCGTGGAATTTCTTGGCAACCCATTTTGTGTAGTTTAGTAGCAACTTCTCTATATTTCATGCTGTTATGACCGGAATCAATGTTTCTGACCAAAGTGCAGAACCTGAAGGTAAAGGCTGTAAAACCATGGGCAGTGGTTGGTTCAAATCTTCGTAGGCTTCAATTAAGGCCGCTAAAGCGTCTGTGACATTGGGCATTACTTCGTCCAATGTATCCGCTTCTGTGATCAAGTTCGGCAACAGAGGACAAGTTATTGTGTAACCACCTTCTGGTTGTGGTTCTAATATTAAAGGCAATTTGTAAATACGTTCCATAACTGTTGTTATTTCTCACTTTGAAAAAATAAATTATTGGGCTGCGTCGAAATCAGGAGTACAAGGCGAACCTTGTACGATTAGGCAGCCGCGTCGAAACTCAGGAGTACAAGGCGAACCTTGTACGATTATTGGGTAGCGTCGAAACTCAGGAGTACAAGGCGAACCTTGTACGATTAGGCAGCCGCGTCGAAACTCAGGAGTACAAGGCGAACCTTCAAGTTAACCCAGCTGCTGAAAAAAAATTTGATGATAATCGGTTGTTTTTCGTACAAGGTTCGCCTTGTACTCCTGATAATATAACTTGATAATCGGCCTCGTACAAGGTTCGCCTTGTACTCCTGATAATATAACTTGATAATCGGCCTCGTACCAGGTTCGCCTTGTACTCCTGATAATATAACTTGAGAATCGGCCTCGTACAAGGTTCGCCTTGTACTCCTGATAATAAACTCCTGTTATCCTTTCTTATAACCAATCCTTGTAGTTATGGTTGAGAAGCCAACACTCTAACTAACCGAAAACCGACTTGTTGTGGATTTCCTAATCCCCAAAAACGTTTGGCAAGACGAATTGTGTTACCCCATTGGGCAAAATTGCTGCCGCGAATG
>QNER01001037.1 GCA_003646175.1 Candidatus Parabeggiatoa sp. nov. 1 | reverse complement strand
CGCCTGTGTTCCAGACACTACCGTCCGTAGGCGCACCTTCATAATTATCATGCCAACAATCCGCACACCATTCCCACACATTCCCGTGCATATCATACAAACCGAATACATTAGGCGGAAAACTACCGACATCGGTTGTCTCTTCACGATCAACACCTTTCGGCCCAGAACCGTAAGAGCCACTATAGGTTGTACCTTTGTAAGTCCAATCAGTGCCACTATAATTGGCTAAATCAGTGGTAATCGTTTCGCCAAAGTAAAAAGGCGTAGTCGTCCCCGCGCGACAGGCGTATTCCCATTGCGCCTCGCTGGGCAAACGATAGTCTTTACCGGTCATTTCGGACAATTTCTGACAAAATACGACCACTTCATCCCACGAAACTTTTTCTACCGGCCGATTGTCTCCTTCAAAGTAAGAAGGATTGTCGCCCATCACCGCTTGCCATTGCGCTTGCGTGACTTGATATTTACCCATATAAAAGGGTTTCACGGTAACACGGTGTTGAGGGCTTTCCCTACTCCAACGTTCCTTTTCATTGTCAGGGGAACCCATCAAAAAGGTGCCACCCGGCACATAAACCATTTCCAGCGTTACGCCGTTGCCTAAGTTCTCAGTTTGATAGCGAGCTTGGTGGCGTTTGGTGTTTTTAACGACTTCTTTTGTTTCAATGACTTGTTTCTGACCTAAAAGTCTATCAAAAAAACCTGTTGCTTCTTTCTCTTCTTTTTTCAAGTTTATAGTGATGGTAACCACTTCAAATTCAAAGGACTTATCTTGTTGCAGGGCCTTTTTTCGTTGTGCCTCTTCTCGTTGACGTTGGGCCTGTTGTTCTCTGTTTTCCCGTTCTTCCGCTTCACGACGACGTTGCGCTTGTTTTTCTTTGTGTTCCCGTTCTTCCGCTTCACGACGACGTTGCGCTTGTTTTTCTTTGTGTTCCCGTTCTTCCACCTCACGACGACGTTTAGCCTGTTCTTCTCCCAAAGACTGTAACCGTTTTTTAGCCTCACCGGCATATTGTTTGAGCGTATCGCCGTTTAAATACACCTGATAAGACTGAATGGTGTTTTGCTGACGCGCCTGTTGCCAAGCTTTTTCGTCCGCTGGCTTTTTCCGTTCTTGTTCGGCTTGACGTTGCGCCAATGCCGCTAACCGCGTTTGTTCAGCGTGCTGAGCCTGTTCAATCGCGGTTAACGCACTGACCAATTGCTGCGCCGACGCTGGCCGTTCTTTTGGCTCGTCTTTAACACAATCAAACACTAAGTCACGCAACGCTTGCACATCCGGCAATTCCCGGTCTAAAAAGCGGCGCGGATTCTTGCCCGTCAACAAACGATACAGTGTCGCCCCAAACGCAAACACATCACTGGCGGCACTCGGTTGACCATATTCTGTGACACCTTGTTGCTCAGGCGGTGCATAATCCAACGTACCAAACACCGCTTGCCCAAAAGTGCTTAAGCCAGAAGGACTGCGTTGTGCTGACGCTTCTTGCCGCAACGACGTTGCAACTTGGGATAAACCAAAGTCGATGATTTTGACGGCAACCTCCGAGGTTTTTTGCGGCTCTGAGACCTCCAAGGTTTTGGAAACCTTGGAGGTCTTTTTCAGCTCTGAAACCTCCGAGGTTTTGGAAACCTCGGAGGTTTTTTGCGGCTCTGAAGTCTTTTTCAACAGCAACACATTCGCTGGTTTGAGATCAAAGTGATAAATACCCGCATCATGGGCAATCTGTAACCCGTTCGCGATTTGTAAGCCCACCGCTAAGCCGGTGGTTAAATCCATCGGGCCGTATTTTTTTAACCACATTTCCGCATCCATCGCGCCATCAATATACTCGGTCACAAAAAAAGCCCGTTCTTGTTTAAAATTATCGACATAACCAAAATCTAACGGCTCTGGAATATAATCACCGGCAATGTCACGCATTGTAAACGGTTCTTTAAAGACTTCATCCAGTGTGCCCTTAATATTTTCCCAAAAGCATTTCACCACCACCCGTTCTGGTTTTATCAAGCGGTTATAGTTTTTGCACAGGAACACACAACCCATACCGCCAGCACCTAATAAACGTACCAGCGGATATTTGCGGATATCATGCAACGCATACTGGCGGGGTTCAATCGCAATAGCGGCTTGCAAATTGTGCAACGCTTGCGGGTAGGCTTGATGACGCAATTGCACTTGAAACAAATCAAAATAGGCTTCGGCTTTGTCAGCCTCTTGTTGCGCATTATCAATGGCTTGCTGAAATAGCAGCTCGGATTTAGCCAAATCGCCAGTCGAAGATAACGCACTGCCGACCATAATAGACACGCGACTATAGTCAGGATGCTGCGGTGGCAACTGTTTAAGTTGTGACACGGCTTGCCGAATCAGTTGTAGGCTATCACCATTGTGTTGCGTAAATTCATCGCGCGGTTTGACTTGGGATGATAACGCCAGACGCGCCATCAGCACTTCGAGCAGTTGTAAGGTTTGTGCCGCGATGTCTTTGGTTTCCTTAACCTGTTCGTTGGTTTCATTAACAACTTGTTGCGTTTCTGCCAGCGTTGCATCGATTTGCGCCAATGCGGTAGCAACATCTTTAGCCCAAGTCAGCATTTCTGTGAGCTGGGTATCAAAACGATGGCTAAATCGGATCAATTGATCATGGCGGGTTTGCCAAGCGGTTTCGGTTTGTTGCAACTGTTGTAATTGCAGCGCAATCTCAACCACATTGTCCGCTTTTTCATCCATTGCTTGTTGCATATTCTGTTGGGCCGTTTTCAGGGCCGTTTGGAGGTTGCGTACCTCAATGCACAACCCTTCACGTTGCAACGCCGCTTGGGTTTTTTCGAGTCAATCATCTTGGCGGAGCAACTCGCGGAAGAAAAACAAAACGCCATCGCCCAATAATCCGTCATAACGCAAAAAGGCTGCTAAGGTTTCATCCACCGGGGTAATGCGCTGCATTTGCGCGAGCACTAAATCGGTGATCGCGAAACTGTCTCGGTAGCTGATTAAGGCCGCCAAGTCTTCGTCGGTGATTTGGTCAATCTGCAACAGTTGGTCTTTGTGTTTGGCAAACGCTTTCAGGGATTTAGCGGCTTGTTTGCGAAACGCCGGCAAAGCGTCGCTTTGGACACCGTGTTGTTCAGCGAAAGGGATCAAATAGTGTTGCTCAATTTTTTCGGCAAACTCGCGGGTGATTTTAGCGTTGAAAATCTTTTGCGCGATGCTTAGTTTTTGGTCAGGCGCAGCCAATCCGACGCTGATGGCAATGAGGGTGTAATCATAGCTTTCTTGACAGGCCGCAGTGATTTGAACGGCACTGAAGGTGAAATGGGTCTGGAGAATTGAGAATGCTTTGCCCGCCGCTTTGTCGGCGAGTTTGTCATTCACCGGGTTGTCCAGTAATGAACCGAGTAGGGTTTGT
>QNER01001036.1 GCA_003646175.1 Candidatus Parabeggiatoa sp. nov. 1 | reverse complement strand
CTGATTTTCTTTTTCTCCACTTTCACAATATCTGTGAAAGGAATTGTTTCACGAGTCCCAATAACAGCTTCTTCAGTGATGTCAACCACTTCAAATGTGATAGCCGTCCCGTCTGTTGTGTAGACTTTGATCGTATCCCCGATTTTAAAATGCTGTTTAACTTCCGTTGGTGTTGGTTCGATTGGGCGCATTGTAGTACACGCATTTAACATCATTGTGACAACTAAAAAACCGAAAATACGTTGGTAAGGTTTGATGTGCATAACTTATTCTCCTGAACGCTAAAATACTATCACCAAATACAACAGTCCAACAACCCCAGTCACGGCAAGATAAGTCATGCCAATCCCGGCACCAATGCTCTTGACAACACCGATTTTTTTCTGTTCCAATTTCTGAACCTCCGAAAAAGGAATCCGCTGGCGTTTGCCCACAATACTGTCTTCAGTAATCTCAATCAGTTCAAATTCATAAATGGTATTATCAACCGTGTGAACCGTGATTGTCTCACCGATGACAAAGTGCTTCTGCGCCGCTGTCGGTGTTGCTTCAATGGCACGCATAGACGTGCAAGAAGCCGTGAACAAAGCAACCAGCGTAATAATTATCAAGCGATAGTTTAACAAGGTTTTTAGTCCTCCTTTTTTTTACCAATGGGATAAAATAACTACAAGGATTGCTTATAATAAAGGATTAGATTGTGCCAGAATTAAAATCCCAAACACTAGCTACAGCATTTATTGACGGGGGATTAGTTTGATACTTTGACACAGTTACGGTTTTAGTCTTCAGTTGTTTTGCCAATGGGATAAAATAACTATAAGGATTGCTTATAATAAAGAATTAGATTGTGCCAGAATTAAAATCCCAAACACTAGCTACAGCAGTTGTTGACGGGGGATTAGCTTGATACTTTGACACAGTTACGGTTTTAGTCTTCAGTTGTTTTGCCAATGGGATAAAATAACTATAAGGATTGCTTATAATAAAGGATTAGATTGTGCCAGAATTAAAATCCCAAACACTAACTACAGCATTTATTGACGGGGGATTAGTTTGATACTTTGACACAGTTACGGTTTTAGTCTTCAGTTTTTTTGCCAATGGGATAAAATAACTACAAGGATTGCTTATAAGAAAGGATTAGATTGTGCCAGAATTAAAATCCCAAACACTAACGACAGCATTTATTGACTGGGGATTAGCTTGACACTTTGACACAGTTACGGCTCAATCCTTTATTATAAACAATCCTTGTAGTTCTTAACGAGGACTGGCTTGACACTTTGACACAGTTACGGCTCAATCCTTTATTATAAACAATCCTTGTAGTTATGGTTGTTACCCTTGTACCAAAAATCCTTTATTATAAACAATCCTTGTAGTTATGGTGGTCAAAAATTCTGTCATAAACCAATCCTTTATTATAAATATTCCTTGTAGTTATTGTTATTATTGTTTAAATGGATACTATCCCAAAAAGGAATAGCATCCATCTGTGAACGATACCGGACTAAGTTGCAAACCTGCTCAGGTTTAAGCACTTTAATCGGAAGAATCATCATCAAGCGAGCCAATACAACGTAAATGACTTAAATCGCCCCAGACTTCCAACATCCATATTCCATCTTGATAAGAAAAAACATGGACACTGGTATTTAACGATAAAAAGCGGCGTGGAGCGTCAAGTGGAATACCCAGTGTATGCTTAAAAAGACTGACAAAAACCCCGTTGTGTGCCACGACTAAAATGCGTTCTCCCAGATGTTTTTGCGCCAATTCTTCAAAAAAATTGACACACCGTTGACTCAACTGCTTAAGACTTTCACCCTCTGGAATCACATAATCGGGATCATGGGTATGATAATAACGAGATGCTTCGGGAAATTGGATTGCCAAGTTTTTTTTAAGAGCACCTTGAAAAATGCCAAAATTTCTTTCGCGGAGACGAGGATCCGCAAAAATGGGTAAACCATTTTTTTCCGAAATGCACCGCGCTGTCTCATAAGCTCTACCAAGATCGCTACTATAAAGGGCTGCAAAATCTTGTGATTTGAAATGAACAGCCAAAGATTCTGCTTGTGCGAGGCCGGTTTTAGTGAGTGGGCTATCAAGCTGCCCCTGTATTTTACTTTCGGTATTCCAAAGGGTTTCGCCATGACGGACTAAAACAAAATGAGTCATTCGCCGCTCCTTTATAGTTGTCCAGAATAATTTCTGTACCAAACCTTAGAGGTTTGGCAAACTAATAATACTTTGCCAAGGACAAAATTTTTATGAATGACTGTCACGCAATGCTTCTTGCTTAAATAAAGTTGAGTCAAACCACCCTCTCGCTTGCCAGCATGTGCGCCATGTTATCCACAGTTTACGCAAAGGTGTTAAACGAATTTGGTGTTTCAATAATTGATAACCATCGTTTTCTATTTCTTGCAAAGTTGCCAATGCCAGTTGAGCGATAATCAAACCATGACGTTGATTAAAACGGTCTTCTTTAGCTAAGTATTTGAAAGCCTTGTTATAATCAGCACGGATGCGTGTGGTTTGATAGGCAAACAAAGCTTGTAGCGTTTGCGATAATTGCCCATCAAATAAGGTTTGTTCAGTCACCTTAAAGCGCAGCAACTCCTCTTGGGGAATATAAAACCGTCCGTTTTTAATATCGCGGCGCAGCTCGCGCAATATCAGAGTCAATTGCAAAGCAATGCCTAATTGTTCGGCATATTTGAGGGTGCTATCGTTTTTATAACCCAACACTTGTGTACACAGTAAACTCAATACACCACTGGTACGTTTACAATATCCTTCTAAATCCTCAAATGTGGCATAACGAGTCACCTCGAAATCCGTTCGCCACCCTTCTATGATTTCTTGAAAATAATGCTCAGCCAACTGGTAATGGCGGATCGGTTCACTTAACACTTGACACACTGGATGATGGGGTGTGCCTGCAAAAGTTTGAGCAATTTCTTCTTGCCACCACTGAAATTTTACCAGCGCTATATCGGTGTCGTGACATTCATACCGAATGTCACTGATTTCCTGAAAAAAAGCATGTAGGGCGGTGAGTGTATTTCGTTGAGCGGTGGGCAGAAAATGTAGACTGTAATACAGGCTAGAGCCTTCGCTGATTTTATCTTGGCAATATTGTTGATGTGTCATAAAATTATTTTAGCATATTGATAAATTTATAATAACTAACAATTCACGTATTCACGAATACAGAATAATAACGTAAATTCTACTGACTTATTTAGTTATAAATAGAGCTTCTTGCAAAACTCCTTTTCAGGCTAAAATTTCGCGAAGCGAAACTTTAGCCTGAAAAACGTTCCCCAGGTGAAACCTGGGGCTATTCAAATTCAACCCCTACGGGGTTGCCCCAGGTTTCACCTGGGGCTATTCACATTCAACCCCTACGG
>QNER01001035.1 GCA_003646175.1 Candidatus Parabeggiatoa sp. nov. 1 | reverse complement strand
GCCTTGAATCACAGCCATTACCGGTTGGTAGCTCGTGGTTTCGGTTCTCTCATCATACGACAGCACTTTGTCACCCACCTTAACCTCAGAAATGGGCTTGAGGCCGTTTTCGGTGTGCGAGTGAAAACTTAGTGTCGACGGGGCTTCGATTAGTAAAATGGGCGTCCATGCCCATTTTACCTTTGCTTCCCGCTTTACTAATTAAATGGGCTCTGGCTGTCCAGTACCACTCTCCTCCCGAGGCGGAGGAATCGTTCCCCTATGACTCTCAGCTTGCTTGCATTTTCTAGCGAAAATGCTAAAGCGGACAGAGACTACTCGCCATCCATGGCTCGCAGCGGATTAAAAAGAATGAAAAAAAAAGCTCCAACGGTTTCGCGTTGGAGCCAGAAAAAAAATAGCACCAGACAAAACCAGGTGGTGCGTGGGACGCAGCCTACGCTTGCTTATCTGGACGACGAATCTGAACGAGTTGTTTGTCCAATGCGGTTTGGTATCACTTGGCTTAATTCAAAAAAACTGCTTAACGAAAAACAAACCGGTTCAATTTTTGAGTCGTCGATTTTGTCATTTTCGTCTAATATGTCGTGAGGGATTCGGACAAAGGGCGGATTGTCATTGTCAACAGTCATTTTTAGAAAGTATGGATCTCCTGAACCGAATAAACAACTCCCAATGGGTAAATATCCCAATTGTATAGCTATAATTCCTGGATAAGTTTCCAAAGCTTCCTCAACCATTTGCTTTGGACTTAACCATACCATATCAACTCCAAAGCTAGATTCATCCAGAGCTTCTGACAATGTCAAATTAACACCAATCAATGGATAATCCGATAACATATTGATAAACCAGCCTGGGAGTAATGCTGACGAAAAATGAGTTATTAACAAATTACAGTCTTCATTTGATAACTTCGCACCTAGCAATTGTTTTCTAATTGCATCTAAAGCCAATCTTATGGTCATTACTGACTTCCCCAAGATAAAGGTAGTACACTGTCAATCATTAAGTGTCTTGTTTATAATTTACTAACTATATGAATATTATAAGATTAATAAAATTTCCACCAGACAATTTTTGCTTGACAGTGTAGTAGTGCCCCACTAAATATCTACTGATATTTTCTTTGGAAAACACAAACAGAGATGAAATTCATTACGCTTCAATCACCAAAAATCAGTCTAATTACATCTCCGTGGTAAAAAAAAGTTTTGAAAAAAAACTTGGTTTTTAAAACGCACGCATCCCATTACCTTTTAGGGCACTACTATAAAGGTGTACATGATAGGCTCAAAACGAAAGCCTTTCGGTGTGTGAGTGTACTTGGTTATAAATAGTGTCACAGGGCTTCGATTACAAAATGGACGTCCATGCTTAATGAAGTCTTTGCCCAGGGTAAAACCGGATGTAAGGCTCTGGCTGTACGTTCCCACGTACCGATGCAAGCTCAGGAATCGTTCCCCCATGACGCAACGTAGGTTGGAACGAATGGGAAAAAGTGCATTTTACCAGAGACTACTCGCCATCCATGGCGAGCTGCGTTGTTTTTCACCGATTTCAACTGTACTCAGTATCAGTGTCTTACCGGCACCCGGACCATCGACCACTATCCCATTCGTTTTTCCAATATTTCTTCTGCTCCTTCCGCCAAGCTTGGCGGTCAATTTTAGAAGGCGAATTTCCGGTATTCTGGTGATTTTTACTGTAATTTTCTCCCCCTCTATGGTCAGTCTGTGTCATCTCATCAAGAGGACTATTTGGATTCTGTCCTCTGTGATGTAGTTCAACTGGTTTACCATCTTTTCCTATTGGAGCGTTTCCCCGCTTTGGAGGAGGTCCGAGTAATTCCTGATTTGGAATTTGTATTCCCCCCCGGCTTAAAGGATTACTATTATGCACCAACACCCCATCCCCACCCACAAAGTAGTTATGAGTATTGGCAACCGTCAGATTGTACACCCGTTCAAGGCGCACGCTGGTATCGACTTCCTTAACCACCACCGTCGTACCATTATGCAACTGCAACGCTTGCCCAACTTTCAGACTATTGGCGGGATTCCAGCCCTTACCCTTGATATAAAAAGGATGTTCGGCCGTCGTTTCAATGGACTCACCAGAGTCCAGCGTTATCTTGATGATTTGATACCGCTGCTCACCTTGAATCACAGCCATCACCGGCTGATAACTCGTGGTTTCAGTTCTCTCATCATACGACAGCACTTTATTGCCCACCTTAATCTCAGAAATGGACTTAAGGCCGTTTTCAGTGCGTACCAAAGTGTCGGCAGTAAAACTATTACATTTGCCAAAGAACTTTTTGAGCAACTTCGCCAACTTGCCAGCACCCATACCACCAGCACAACCGCCTAAGGCCGACATAGCAACCTCCGACCAATCCACACACGCCAAGCTTTTCCCATCAACCAACATTTGCCAAGCGATTTCGACACCGGCACCAACCGCGCATCCCACCAAAAAGTTCAAAAACAACCCAGACGGATCAACATTGTTGATAGGGTCATTATAAACGTAAGTGTACAGATTGGTATCCTGACTGGCATGTCCAATCGGATCCTGCGCCGTCCAGCGGCCCGTTTGTGGATCATAATCTCTGGCACCAAAACGAATCAAGCCAGTATCCGAATCATAAAGGCCGCCCGCAAAACCAAACGGCTGAAACCCAGGGTTAGTATCGACAAGAATATTCCCCCAAGCATCATAATCCAAACGTTGCACAATGTCGCCCGTGTTAACATCAACAACCCGTCTGACGCTGCCAAGATGGTCAGTGATTAAGCGATAAGTCGCACTATCCGTGATGATATAATCAGGCACATGGTCTTGACTGGCATAAACATACTGAGCAATCACTTCGCCATCACTCGATAGAGCCGCCACCGGATTCACATCACCTTGATAGAGATAAGACTCTTTCAGCACACCATTGACTTTCTTCCCAACCCGACGATCTTTACCATCAACCACATACTCAATGGTATCACCAGACGGCAATTCGACTTGAGTCAAATTGGTCAGAACATCATAACTATAACGAGTTTTCTTCGCAGCCTGGGTTTTAGTCAGCAATTCTCCATTAGCCGTATAAGTATAGTTAATTGCAACAAACGATCTTGATTGTCTACCGTCGCAACTGGAGCATCATTGACATGGGTACGATTACCATTGCCGTCATAACGGTATTTTGTGACCACGCCATCAGATTCCACCGACACCAAACGCCCAGTCAGGTCATACTGATAAGCCGATGTTATGGTCAGACCTTCCATGGTTTCCGTTTTGGCCGTAATACGCCCTAACTTATCGCGTGTATATTCGACCTGATAAAGCACATTACCGTCATAACTCACTGTTTCAGTGTGTAATTCACCAAATGGGCTGTGCGTTAACTCCGTGCTAACTTTG
>QNER01001034.1 GCA_003646175.1 Candidatus Parabeggiatoa sp. nov. 1 | reverse complement strand
GATAACTGATAACTGATATGACTAATCCTGATCGTAATCTTGATTACCAATTTTACTTCTGGTTTCGGACGGCTTGGTGGAAGGATGAACAATATATACGAGAGCCGTTTAACCAATTTGGTACGCTGCACGATGTGGGTATTCAAATAGATACCGATAAACGCCTGTTTCGGCGCAATGCGCCAGCATAAACCCCGCTAGCCAATTGGCAAACCCATCTCAACGCTGCCTGGCAAGAGGTGTTGCAAACTTATGCCAAAGCCATGAGTCCTGTTGAACCTGAACAAGACCAGAATGCCGCTATCCAATATTGTCAGGATAATTTATTGGGCGTAGCTTTGTTAATCATGGATGAACAGTTGCAACGGCATGAAGTGACAGTGGATTTGTACGATGCACAACAGCAGAAGTTAGGCGAATCCCGCTTTCGTTGTGAGGCTGACCATGCGTTATTCACGATCCGGGATCGGGCCGGCAATATGCCAGAAGCGGCCCAGTTCCATGCGTTTATGCCCAGTGTCGATAAACTGGCGTTGAAAGCGGATAATTGGACATTGCGTTTAGACAAAACCTCACCGCAACTTATGCGGATGCCGATGGCCGATTCGCGAAACGTCTATGGTTTGGCGCATGGCGATGCACTGGCCGCTATTGAACAACAGCAACAATGGCCTTTCCAATTACAAGCCATGTTGTGTGGGGAGTCTGGTCAACAGAAACCGCTTAAAACCACGGCCCTGTTAAATAGTATTTTGGCACGGTCACTGATCAGTGCCGCAGTATCTGAAACCCTTGATGCTGAAGCACGTTTGTTACGCTTTAAATTACAACAAGAAACGACCAAGTATGCCAAGTTGGATAACAGCATTAAGGATATTCCGAACCATGTGCTTGAAACGCAATTACGCGATATGGAACACTTGGTCGCTGAAACCGATTATGCGTTAGGCCGTGTTAGCCAAGCCATTAAAACCTTGGAAATTAACCACGATAATTTTGACTGGCGGTTAAACCATTGGCATTCTGAAAAAACTGATTGGCAAATGGATTGGCAAAGCGATAGTAAATATCCGCCGCTGCTGGAACGGTTACACACAGACATCGCGTTGTTAAAAAACCATGTCGCCTATATTGAGGGCAAACTGATTCATCTCAAAGGCGCATGTACTCGGTGGCGTTCCTATATCACCGAACATCGCCATTTGATGACGAAACATCTGGGGCATGTCGAAATCTTATTGTTTTCTTAATTATGTTGGGCGAGTTTTTTGGAAACCGCATGAGTAATGAAGTCGGCTTTTGGAGTACCCTGTCAAATTATTTGGCAACCGTGTTAAACAATCAGGCGACTTATCTGATTATTATGGTTTTATACTTAGTATTTATGTTGAGGCATTACGGTCAAGAATGGCTAAAGCGGTTTTTCGCAAATGACATTTTTCCTGTTCACCTATTAAGAAGGGCAACCACAAGGGATTGCCCCTACGCCAAAAGTTAACCTGAAACGAAGGTTCCAGAATAATTGACCATAAGGAGAAAACCTATGACTGAACTACGCACACACCTTGAAGAATACGCCACCACTCTCAATCATATTTTGCAAACCTGCAACACAGTTGGAGTCCAAACTTTAGTTTGGAAGAGCTTTTGGCAGGAGTCCAAACTTTAGTTTGGGAAAGCCAAGATAAATCTTGGACTCCTGTTAACTTCAATTTTTGAGCCGCGCGGTTTTTCATTCGTTTCAGGCGAACCTTGTACGAAAAAACATTTACCTGACTGGAAACTTATATGGTAAAAGTAGAATCTCTACAATACGATACCATTTTCAAAAAGGCTTTTTGCCATGTGGACCTGTTTACAGGTTTGGTTAAGGATTTCACCGATATTCATCTTGAAATTGATGAAGTGGAACATGAAAAAGTTTTTGAACCGCCAATAGGTCATGTTAGAGCTCGGTTCGATTTGTTTGCTGAAGACAAAAAGAACCGCGTTATTGTTGAAGCACAACATGCTTCTAACACAGACGATTTTGACCGTTTTTTTTATTATCATATTATAGCAATGGCAGAAACCATTCGTCGTTTGAAAAACTACTGTTTTCCAAAGGTTGTCATCACGTTGGTATTTTTTACTGAAAAAAAGACACCAAAGCCTGATAGAAATATCCTGATTCAGGACTCAGAAATAAGAGACTTAGCAGGTAATGTGGTTGAAAAGGTTCATGGCTTTAAACATCGACTCATCTTTATCTTTACTGGGGATCCTCTTAGTGATTGGAATGTGCCAAAGCCATGTTTTGAGTGGATAGAAGCTATTAACGATACCTTGGATGAAGAAGCAGATGAGAATGAATATGATAATCCACTTATTAAGCAGCTTTTCCAAATCATCTCAAAAGACAAAACCACACCTGAGGAGTATGCTCATATGAAAGAAGAATACAATCAAAGGCAAATTCTTGTAAATGGTCAAAAAAAAATCCGACTGGAAGCTGCTCGTGAATGCCTTTTGCTTAGTGATAAATTAACAGAGCAGGAAATGGCCAAAATCACTGGCTTAACAGTAGATGATATTCGGGCATTGTCAACCCAGTAAATCATCTTATAGCCCCTAAATATGATGTGGTAGCTGGCTTTCTTTTCATCAAAGACTAAAGTAATTGTCTGAGGAGCTTTTTGCAAAACCCCAGGTTGACACCTGGGGCTATTTATGTTCAACCCCTTTGGGGTTGGTGTATTAAGAAAAGATCAACAAAATCCGTTATCATCAGGTTTTTTTCGCAAATTCGTTGTACTTATATTTCCCCTTTCCCCTTGCTACATTTCTGATGCCAGATTGCTTATTTCCGTCTCATCTAAACCTGTTACTTGCATCACAAAAGTAATCTCAGCATTGGCTTGCAGCATTTGTTTGGCAATTTGTAAGGTTGCCGCTTTGACGGCCGCCCGCTTTTCCGCTTTTTCTAAAACTAAAGCTTCTTCAGCCGCTTCAACACGCTCTAACAGTTCCTTCTGATCTAAAACCCACCGAAGCTTTTTTTCCTGCATGTCCAATTCCTTAGCCGTTAAGCTCGCCCGGTTGGCAATGCTAAACGCGTTGTTAATGGCCGGTTCATGGGCTAAGGTTTTGGGAATAGATTTCAAACTGCCGGCGTTTTTCAAAAAATAGATCCATTTATCCGTTATCGATTTCAACTGAGTCAGCTTCTTGTTAAATTTGGGTAATTCAACAAAGATTAATGCCATCTGGTTGGTATAAAGCTCGAATCGCGTTTTTTCCCACATCCGAAAATCACTGATGACCTCTTCCCCGGTTTCAAACATCTTAAAATCAGTGATAGTTAATGTAATCACTGGCTTGAGGTTGCTGTACGGTTCGCCTTCGTTCAACTGGGTGGAATACGCTTTAGCCGCATTATATTGCACTCGTT
>QNER01001033.1 GCA_003646175.1 Candidatus Parabeggiatoa sp. nov. 1 | reverse complement strand
TGCGGGTTTTGGGGGTGTGCAACAACACCGTCGGCTTCAAGAAATACCCCAACTCAGTATGCAGGCGATCAAACCCAGCCAGTGAGTCGCAAAAGTTGTGCTTGTGGCAATGATGCTGCTGTTTCACAACAACTGACAAAACTGAAGGCGGAAAACAACGCACTAAAAAGACAGCTTGAAAACACTCATTCTGAGCTTAATGCGCTTCAAACAACACGGCTTACTCAACAAAACCATCGTCAAACACAAGATAACGTGATTGATGAACTTAGAACAAAATTACAGACAACTCAAGAAGAACTTGATACGCTGACAACCGAAAATGGCAAACTCAAAGAACAAGTCACTCAGTTGACTCAAGAAAATGAAGAAAATCAATCTCAAATCATCACGTTGCGTGCAAAGAGGGATAAACTGAAAAACCAGGTGAAACAACTGGAAGAGAATAGTCACACAACTGAACCGGTTGAGAATCATTCACCACAAAATGGCTCATCCGGTGGTATTTATATATTTAAGGAAGATGAGTAATTATATTTACGGATAGTATCCCTCGAAGGGATGCTATCCGTGATAGCTTATTTTTCTGAAAAACGATATAAAGGAGGTGAAAAAAAACGCTGAGGAGTTTACCATTTTAAAAAATGTGGAAATACATTAAATTATAATTATATAAGTACCGAACCACAAATAAACAGGTATTTTAATTTGGCTCACTTAAGGGGCTAGTGCAGGATAGCGGAAATCCCCCGCCAACAAGTTGTCTAAAAGCTCAAGTACGTATCAGGGCACTACAAGACTGCCCCGTCTGCCTTAGCAGACGGAAGCGCATAGCAGCTTCATGGCATCGATCTACTGTCCCCTAAAAAAAACGACCCAATAGTTGGACTTTTAGTGCCCTTTAGGGTACTTTTGCTTTCAGACAACTTGTTGGCTGGGTGGGGGATTGAAACGATCCTTGAGGGGATTTAAAAAACCTGAAAACTTATGCTTTGGTACTTAATGGGAGAAATTATGGTACGAAAAATACCAAAGTTGATAGTGGGTAGCGTTGTTATTTGTTGTTTTTGGGGATGTGGAACAACGCCTAAGTCAAACGCAACGCCTGATGTGAGTAGTACGTCTAGTGCTAAAACTTATGCCGTATTGCAAGAAGAAAATCGCACACTTAAACAAGAACTTGCAAATTTACAACGGGAGAAAAATCCGACAAAGTGGATCGCAAAACTTGAGTTGGAAAATACGATTCTGAAAACGGAGCTTGATAGACTGGAGAAACAACTCAATGATTTAATTGTTGAAACTGGTTCTGAGAGTTTTGGTAATCGCGGCGATGAGGAGAATTTTTCTTCAGAGGTGACAGAAAAAAAATATTTGAAGGAACAGATCAACAAATTAAAGCGAAAGGTTGAGCAACGTATACGAAAACTACAGGAATTAAAGCCGCTCATTCAAGCGGCTAATTAGCACCAATCCGACTGTTTTTTTGAACAAGTGATGTATTCACAGCTTGAACTTATCAATGTCGATGGAATAGGGGGGGGAATCCATTTTGCAAGTCTCAAAGTTTATGGTTGGTAGTGTTGTTTGGTTTTTGGTGGGGTGTGGCACTACCCTAAAAAAACCTTCACAAGAACAGCCTATTGTGCCACCCTTACTTTCTCAATCTACCACCTCATCGCCCTCAAATGCTGCGGCGCGAGAAGGTGATAATAGTCATGGTAATACGCCTTCAAAACCACAGCTTCATACGGTTCAAAAGGCACTTAGTGTGCTAGAAAACCGGGATAACCTTCTGAAAGAAAACGCTATTCAACTGACGAACGGATTTTTTGAGTCACTTCAAAATAGGTTTTCTACGTTTTTGGTGGAAAAGAATAATTATCTTGAGAAAAAGGGTGAAGACGAGTTTGAAGAAAAGTGTCAACCTCAGATAATTGAGACTTATGATAATTATGAAAAAGAAGCAGAGCTTTTACAAGCTTTAAAGGAGCGTGATCAGGCAGAGAGCGAGAACACATGGTTGCAAACCCAGCTTGAAGACGAAAAAAAAAAACCAGCCGAATGTGCAACATGTTGCAGCGTTAAGACATATGTGAAGAAGCCGCCACGGCAAATGAGGTGTCGTGGTAGCGACAGGCTCGTCGTTGTTTCCCTATCAACCTTTTCAGTGGGACAACCTAGAACCATTCGAGAAAGTTTTATCGAAGTGTTTTCGGAGATAAAGAAAAAAAAATCAGGAAAACGCTTCACTTTACGCACCATCCAAAGTGGTAGACAACTTAGTGGTACCTTATTAACTTGTAACAGTCTACGAAACTTATCTATGAGTGGTAATAATTCCATCCGAGGTAAAATTGAAATGGGGATGCAGTTTGGTGCCAGTGATTTAAGGGCATTTGATGATTTAAGCAAACTGAATTCCATTGCTCAAACGATAAGGAGGGTATTGTATATAACTGATAATATACGAAGCAACGATCCAACCGAAAAACAACGTCGAGTACCATTGGCGTGGCGTGATGCGGGTGTTAGCCTGACGGTGTTGACGACTGGCGAATGTTCGGTATGGAAATATGTCAACGCTAAATGTACTCGGTGGAGTGGGAAAAGGCGTTTCAAAAAAGGCTTAAAAGCGTTTCTTCGATAAACAAGGAGAAAAAATGCTTGATTTGACGGATGCTATCCCTTCAAGGGATAGCATCCGTTTGAACGAACTGGCTTAAAAGCTTTTCTTCGATCTGCAAGGATGAAAAACGCTTGATTTGGCGGAGACTATCCAGAGGCAAGGGATAGCATCCGTTTGAACTGATTGGCAATGAGAGGAGAACTAAATTACGGTGGAAATATCGAAGTTAATTCTGATGAGTGTGGCTGTTGGCTGTTTTGGAATGTATGCAACAACCGCTTCTTCAGAAAGTGCGACATCATGGGGTAATGCCTCTCCTAACAGTAGGTGGCTTGATACGAAAATTAATTTAGGCCCTTGGTGTATAAAGCCAAAGTCAATTCCAAAGTCAATTTTTATTAAGCTTCCTAAAAATACTGGAATTATTGATTTTGGTGCGGCGTTAGCTCCATTGACTTTTCCGGGAAACAGAACAACTGTCGCTGTACATATTATTCCTTATGTCATTAGTGAACGGGATAAAGCACGCTTGTATCTGATTTATAAAAGAAATTATTTTTATCGTGCGTGCCGTGAAGGATACAACCAAAGACTCGCCAGACAACACTTGGGACTTTACCCATTGATTTTATTGCACGTTGCAAAAGAAAATCGGGCAGAACTAGTAACGTATTTAAATAAAGTACGTTGGATGGGGTTTCTGAGGAGTCAGATAGATGTCAAGTTAGTAAAGACAGTGGGTGATTTGCTAGAAAAGGTTTTTACTTTGAAACAGGCCGAATTTTTAAAGGGTTTGCCTTTT
>QNER01001032.1 GCA_003646175.1 Candidatus Parabeggiatoa sp. nov. 1 | reverse complement strand
GTAGGGGCAATCCCTTGTGGTTGCCCTTAACTTAATGGCATTGAGCTCTTAGCTTGGGGATTTATCCCCAAGCTTTCCAAAGCGGTTTGAGGGCCAGGTTGCCGAATTGATTAACTCGATTTGATTGAAGGCCTCAGAGACTAAAAACTTTTATAAATTAATGGCTTATCATAAAACAAAGCGATCTAACTTTTTGGTTTTTAATTCGTTGATTTCGTTCATTCGTTGTACTTAATAATGACTTATCATAAAACCAAGCCGTCTAAACCAAACCAGGCGGTTTGAGGGCCATGTTGGCGAATTGATTGATTATACTTTATACCGTCACAATTTGCGCTTTTGTCATGTCTTTTGAGTGAGAAATCTATCGCCCCGTTATGGAGATTTCTCCTTAAGTCGAAATGACAAAAAAGCTCAGTTTATGACGGTGCTCAGTATAACTTGGTTTGATTGATGGCCCCTGATAAATTTTATGAGTGAAATAATTTCAAAAAAGTCAATAGTGAATAAATAGACATCCAAGATAAATCTTGGACTCCGGACAAGTATGTTAAAAGAATTTTTTTTATTTCGTCAATTCGTTGTACTACCACTTTAAAAATTTTTAATATGATAGACACTAATGTTAGAAATTATACCCGCCTTGAACTTGAACAGGCGACGGCTAAAATTGCGACCAATTCCGGTTTTAAAGGTACGGGCTTTTTTATCAGCACCGATGGTTATATTTTGACGGCTTGGCATTGTATTAATGAAGTTGCTATCCAACTTTCACCGAAGATTTGGGTGGAATATGGTGAGGGTAAAAGAGTTGAAGCGCAGTTGGATTCTGATAAATCTTTGCCAGACAATGATATTGCCGTCCTCAAAATTGACCAGTTGACTTTGAACTGTGTACCTTTGGGACTGATTACCGAGGCGCATAAAGATGATGAGGTGATGGCGGTGGGTTATCCGGCAGCCTATATAGAAGGAGTCGGCATGGGGGTGTATTCTGGAACCATTACGCGACTGGTTAAACATAAATTGGCAACGACAGTGGTACAAGGGCAAGGGCAAAGTGGCGGGTTGATTTATCATTTTAAAACCCAGCGGGTTATCGGTATCGCTAGTGAAGTCTTTCATGATGATGTGATGAAAAATGAAGGGCTGGCGGTACGATTTGAGGCTTTATTTGAAAACTGGCCGGTTTTGTATGACGTCAATCAAAAACTGGCTCACGTCTGGGATAATCGTTTAGCCGAATTTGAAAAAACGCAGCCGCTAGACTTAAAACAAATACAACGTTTTTTTACTCAATTACCGACTTTAATGACAAATTCCTCTCAACTCACAACGCCCTCTTGCCCTTTTATCGCGGCCGGTAAAATTGAAATTGGGGGGCCTTTTATTGGGCGTACCGAGGAACTCAATTATATTGTTGATCGTATGCGGAGTTCACACCCCACCAGTGTCAGTGTCGTCGGGGAAAAACGCCTTGGTAAAACCTCGTTGCTGTATCATTTTTCGCAAACTTGGGCCGAACGAGTAGCAAACCCTGAAAATTATGTGGTCATTTATCTGTCTTTAGAAAATCCTCATAGCAAAAAGGAAATGAAATTTTATGCGTGGGTAGCGAATACGCTGCGTGCTTGTCCACAAGTGAAAAATAATGCGGCACTGGATAATGCCTTGAAAGTGGCCGCTTGGAATCGGGAAGTGTTTGAAGAGGCTTTAGGCAAGTGGAAAGCTTTAGGCGTGTTGCCGGTGTTATGCTTAGATGATTTTGACGCGCTCTTAAAAAATAAAGCCTTTGATGATGGGTTTTATGAAAATTTACGTTATTTGATGACGCAGAATTATTTGATGTTAGTCATCGCGTCTTTTAAAAAGTTGCTGGCTTATAAAGAAACTTACGGTTTAACCTCGTTATTTTTCAATTCGGGACACACTTTATTTCTTAAAACGTTTAACGAGGACGAAGTGACTGAGTTAGTGTGCTTAAGAGATAGCTTGGGGCGAACCGTGTTATCGACTGAGGAACAACAATTAGCCCGTGACTGGGGTAAACATCATCCCTTTTTATTGCAATTAGCCGGGCATAGTCTTTATGAAGCGAGACAAAATGGTAAAAGTCTGGCGTATGCTCAACAAGAATTTGAGAAGCAAGCACAAAATGCCCCGGCTTTTAATCGAAGGCGGATGATTACTTGGAAGACACTTAAAGAAAAAGTGCGAGCTTTTTTGCCATTTTAGATAATTATATACTGGGAGTACAGCGAATTACGTGGATAAACGAATTGAAGGCGGATGATTACTTGGGAGACACTTAAAGAAAAAGTGCGAGCTTTTTTGCCATTTTAGAGAGGTAATTATATATAGACTGAGAGTACAGCGAATTACGTGGATAAACGAATTACCCGCCCTTACTCTTTCCAGAAAAATGAGCCGAAACCTCATAAGTTTGGCAAACCTCAGAGGTTTTTTACCAAAAAAGTTATCTGGAGTATCTTCGTTTATCCACGTAATTCATTATACTTCGTTCCAGATTGCCTAGCACGAGCGTGATATCAGCATTTTACTATTCTCGTTAATATTCTCAAAGATCGTTAAGCCTTATTCGTTTATCCACGTAATTCGTTGTACTCAGTTGTAAATCCTGTTAACCTAAAAATCTGTTAAATCCGGTTCAAACCACTTTAACCACTCACCAACTCGGAAAAATTCTCAAAGTTCGTTAAGCCTTATTCGTTTATCCACGTAATTCGTTGTACTCAGTTGTAAATCCAGTTAATCTAAAAATCCGTTAAATCCTGTTCAAACCACTTTAACCACTCACCAACCAGGAAAAAAATATGCCCCAACGCTTTTTAACTTACTTGCAAGAATGTTTCCGCCTCCTCTATTGGACTTATTTCAAGCCCTACACCTTTCGTCAATGGCTGCGAGAAATTCATCCAACGCTAAGTATTAATGACAATCCCTTTAAAGAACGCGCTGCCTTTGCAGACAATCCACGCCTAAAACGCTATGCCGATCAAGTCGCATGGCTAAATTTGGTAACTCCTTTTGTCATCACTATTTTGATTGCCATTCTATACACCCCACACAGCGATGAACCGTTTCTATGGAGTAAAAGTTTACTTTTTCTATGTGGATGGAGTTTGGGCATTTTATTAGCCACTCATTTGCAACAAAAACTCCAAGAATGGTTATGGAATATTGTCTTTTATGGAGCGATTATTTGGAGCCTTTGGATTCTTGGTTTGCTACCAAAAGCAATTAACATGCTTCCTAATGGAGAAACTTGGCTCATTCAGATTGCTATCTTTTTCCAATCTATAACGGAAAATATAAGAGTAATATTTCCATTGGCACTCGGCGTGGCAGTCGGCGTGGCAGGAGGCGTGGCAGTCGGCGTGGCACTCGGCGTGGCACTCGGCGTGGCAGTCGGCGT
>QNER01001031.1 GCA_003646175.1 Candidatus Parabeggiatoa sp. nov. 1 | reverse complement strand
TCATCCTCTGTCTCTATTTTATTGGCACAGAGTTTGACATAGCCACTGTCAGTAAATTTAATCGCATTACCAATCAGATTGAGCAATACTTGCCGCAAACGAGTTTCATCTAAAAATAAAGCCGGCGGTAAGGTTTCATCAATTTCCATGATCAATTCAAGATTTTTTTCAGCCATCTTGAGACTGAAAATCTGTTGTAACTCGGTAAAAATAACCTGTGGGTTCACAGGTTCATACTGAATATCTAACCGCCCTGCCTCAATCTTGGACAAATCAAGTATATCATTAATTAACGTCAACAGGCTTTTACCGGCCGTTTGAATGGAATCAAGATAACTCTTTTGCTTGTTATCAGTCACTTTTGAAGCAAGTATATCGCTAAAACCAATTACCGCATTCATCGGAGTGCGGATTTCATGGCTCATATTAGCGAGAAATTCACTCTTAGCACGGTTGGCAGCGTCTGCTTCATCTTTAGCTTGTTGCAAGGCGAATTCGACTCTTTTGTGCTCTGTGATATCAAGTGTTGTACCAACCAGTTTGATAGGTTGTCCCTCTTTATCATAATGACCGGTTGCGATAGATTGTATCACACGTTCATTTCCATCCGGTAGAATAACACGAAATTCATTAGTTTCTGGTTGCGTTTTTTGAGTCAATAATGCTTCTGCTGAATTGCTAATCAATCTCCTATCATCTGGATGAATCCGAATCAGAAAGTGTTCAAAAGAAGGCTCAATCGTATAAGGTTCATAACCTAAAATACGATAATTTTCTTCTGACCAAGTTTGTAGCTCGCTGTTGACTTCCCATTCCCAATTACCAAAATGTGCAATCTTTTGAGCATTTGCCAGCATGGTTTCACTTTTTAGTAATTTTTCTTCGGCTTGTTTGCGTACCGTCATGTCACGAACTGAAGCAATCAGCAAATAGCCTTCAGCAAATTTGAGCGATTGCAGCAAAACTTCCACTGGAAATTCAAAACCGTCTTTCCGTTGATGTGCTGTTTCGATAGCTCCCTGACATTGGCTATGAATGATCTCATCAAATTTAGCCACTAATTGCGCTTCAGTAAAATAAGGCTTAATATCTTGTGGCCCCATAAATAGCAATTCATCACGCGAGTAACCAATACTGTTACAAGCCATTTCATTCATGTCAACAAATTTCATGGTTTGGCGATCAATGATGAAAATCGCATCGGCGGAGTTATCAAGGGCTGCACGAAAACGGCGCAACGATTCTTCTATCTGTTTATGTTTGGTTATATCCTGAACGGTGCCAATTGAACATAACGGCTTACCTGCTTCATCATATTCAGAGCGACAAATTTCATTGACAATTTTAATCGTTCCATCTTTTAACAACAAACGATGCACGATATTGTAATTGGTTTTAGTTTTTAACGAATTAAGATAAGCTTGATTAACCATCTCTCGATCATCAGGATGAATTAATTCGACAAAAGTATCGTATGTTGCACCAAATTTGTTTGGGTCAATATCAAAAATTCGATAAATCTCGTCTGACCAGTGCAGCGTATTTGTAGTCAAATCCAATTTCCATTGTCCCAGAAGTGCTATCCTTTGAGATTCTTTAAGACGTTCTTCACTTTCTTGCAGTGCATCTTCCGCTCGCTTGCGTTCAGTGATATCATACCCAATAGCGATTGCGAATCCATTGGGAAGTTGAAAGTTAGCCCATAAAGTAACCAGTTCTGCCCCACTTTTTGTAATAGGATTCCATTCTCTAAAGGTTTTGTCAGGATTTAACACCGTGTCTAGCACCTTTTTCTGTATCTCAGGATTCGGATAAAAAAGAGCAAGTGGATTGTCGTGGGAATTTATCTCTTCAATTGTCCATCCAAATACTTTTTCACATTCCTTATTCCATAGAATGCACCGACCGTTTTCGTCAAATCCATCAATAAATACCGGAGCGTTATCGAAAAGAGTTCTAAATTTATCTTCGTTTACTCGCAGTCCTTCCACCGCTTGCTTGCGTTCGGTAATATCTTCAACTTTGGCAAGAAAATGCGTTACCTCTCCTTCGTCATTGTAAAAAAATGAAACCGCTAAATGTCCCCAAACTAATTCCCCGTCTTTTCTTAGGTAGCGTTTTTCCATTTGATAAAAAGATATTTCACCATTTAAGGCTTTTTGCATCAGTTCTCTATTTTCGGGCATATCATCTGGATAGCTGATATCAGTAATATTCAATTGGAGCAATTCAGCTTCTGTATAACCTAACATTTGACAAAAAGCGGTGTTGGCTTTGATAAAACCAAGCTTCAAAGTGGCAATGACCATGCCAATGGGCCCCTCTTCAAACATTTTGCGAAATTGCTCTTCACTTTTCTGCAATGCTTGTTCGGCCCGTTTCTTTTCAGTAATGTCAAACATCACACCGTAAAGTTTCACCGCTTTATCGTTTTCAACGACAACCGTCACCAAGTCTCTTAACCAAATAGTCCGGTTATCCGCCGTTATCATGCGATATTCAAAACTGTGATCTTTTTTATCTGCAACCGCATCTGCACAATAAGTCGTTGCCCACTCCCGATCATCGGGGTGAATATGCTCGGCCCAAAATGTGGGTTGATTCAACCAATCTGCCAAAGGATAGCCCAAAAAGCGTTGGGCTTGTTGACTGACAAATTGAAATTGCAAAGTTTTGGCATCTGCTTCCCACACCACCCCATCAATAGAATTAACTAAACTTTCATAGCGTTGCTGGCTGGTTTCTAAATCCGCAGCCAAATTCACCATTCCCGTTTTTTGGCGTTCAATTTCCTGAATGCGTTGGGATAATTCAGTTGTTCTGTCAGCGACTTGGATTTCTAACTGATCTTGATGGTGCTGCAATTCATCTTGGGCATTTTTAAGCCGTGCCGTCATGCTATCAAAAGCCTTTGAGAATTGCCCGATTTCATCTTGTCTATCAATAGTCACTTGATAATCCCAATTGCCGTTTTCTATTTCTTCAGCCCGCCGCTGTAATTTTATAATGGGGCGAATGATGTTTTTAGCTGTGAAAAAAGCCAGTATGCCGCTCACACCTAATAACAGCAGAAAAAATAGCAGCATCAGTCGCACCAGTTTGTGTACCGGCGCAAAAGCTTCTTCAGCATTTATTTCTGTCAATAAACACCAATCCATACCTTTAATAGCACGGTGCGTGCCAATCACTAATTCACCGCGATAATTTTCGTAACTATCTATTTCGGCATGTTCAGATTCCTGTTGTTCTTCAGACAGTTCAAGCCATTCTCTGGCTTCCGACGAATCGACTTTCTGTTTTAGAAAAGTGTCTTCTATAAACCGTGAGGGCGTCATCATATATCCATCTTTATTGATAAGGTATATCTCGCTGGTTTTTCCATGCTTATGTGAAATGATTTCATATAATTCCTTTTCAACTTCTATATTAACAATTATA
>QNER01001030.1 GCA_003646175.1 Candidatus Parabeggiatoa sp. nov. 1 | reverse complement strand
TGCCCCTTCCCGCTCTTCGGTATCTTTAATCAGTAATTCGACAGTAGCCGCATCCAACGGACAGCCCGCTTGCTCGGCTGGTTGGCTAATGGCACGGTGCAATTCGGTTTTGTTCATCATCGGCACAATCACGGATTGCTCGGCAATAGTCTGATTGAAGGCTTCATGGCGCTGGGTTTCTGCTAGAAAATCACTGCGCAATGTTAAAATCACTGATAACCGCGCCGTTGTGTCTTGTACCGCTACCATCAGATTGTCAATAAAAGCGGTGCGTTCCTTGGCTTCTTGACACAAGGTATAAGTTTCTTCAAATTGGTCAATCAAAATCACCAGCGGCGCGGTGTCAATGTCTGGTAACGCATCCACAATACGCCTTAATCCATCATTGTGATGTTTAAACAGATTCTCAAATTCAAGTGTTTTCGCTACCGGACTTGACTCTTGGGTAGCTATTCGTGCTAATACTCTGGCAAGGTTTTCAAGAGGGCGTTCTGTCGGTGTGATGATTTCAATACGCATGCCCGTTAATCCCGGTAATAAACGGTGTTTTAAAGCCGGCACCAAACCAGCGCGTGCGACAGAGGATTTACCAGAGCCAGAAGGGCCGAGAATAGGTAATAAGCGTGGTGGTGGTTTGCGGTTAGGCTCTGGATGAAGCAAATTGCTGAAGGTTTCCCAAAGCTTTTCCGTTAATGCTTCACGCCCAAAAAAGCGTTGTGCGTCTTCTTCTTGAAAAGCAGACAGGCCTAAATAAGGATTTGGCCCACTGGCTTTTCTTTGCTCGCTATATTCAGGGGTTAACTCGGCTAATGGACGTTGAGCTTGATTCATCCAATGGCAAGCAAATACATTAAAGGCCGGTGGGATTTCCTTTAAACCATCCAGTAAACAGTAACGTTGATACAATAAAATCTGGGTCACATAAGCGGCTTCAATCTCAAAGGGTTGCGGTTTCAGCGCGACACCTTCAAAAAATCCCTCGCGTAAGCTCTTGAGAATACAACTTAGGAGCAAAACTAACTGCGAGGAGTCACTCGCAGCGGCTTTACCAATATAACTATTCTGGATAATAGTCTCGGCCTTTGCCTTTGACAAAGTTTGGGAAAGCCGCTTTGACACCTCAAACCAAATCGAAACCTCTAAGCGAGCGATATCGGCAGCTAATAAACTTCTCTCCATATCGCCCACATCAATGACTTTCACACTGCTTCCGGAGGCCAACACATTACCACAGTGCAAATCATTATGGCGCATATCCGTCTGCAAGTGAGGATAACGTTTTTGCGTTAACGCTTGAAAAGCCGAGATTGACAGACAGCCTTGCTTATCAAAGCCCATGTTTTCCAGTTGGGCGGTAAACGTCACACGCTCGGTTGCCAACCAAGTTAACTGATAGCCTTTATTGATATTCAGCATCGGTTGGATGGATTCAACGTCATCTTGAGCAATGCCAACCCAAATTCGCACAGTTTGGTTTTTTTCTTTTGCCATAAATGGTAAATAAGCGATTTGGCTGTCGCCAGTGAGGACAGTTTCTTTCTCTTCCAGCCACAGTTGCTCTTGCAATTGCAACCAATTAGCCGCTGCGTATTTTTCTTCAGCCAATTGCGACTCAAATTCGGTCATGGAAATCACCTGAGGTGACTCGGTAGGCATTTGAGATTGCACCACCACATCTTTGGAAATGGCTTCAACAACAGAGACACCTTGGCTGATAACAAAATCCGGTGGTAATTGGGACCGAATCTGTTGATAATACTGTTCGCCGCCCACCATATCGTACTTTTTATTAACTTCTTCGTAGGTGGCAGTGACTTGTCTTATCACTTCCTGAAAGTTTTTGGCAAAATGAGTGATGTTATCAAGCGACTGAGAAGGCAAGGTACGAGACAAAGCTTCACTTAATTCAGCAACCGTCTCTCCTTCCTTCACCAGATTGCCAGCCACATCTTCATAAATGACAAGATAGCGGTTAGGCAGATTAAATTGTTCTTCTTCAGCCAGATTGGCAAAACAATCAACGGTATTCACCCGCAGTTTTTTGGCATTTTGCTTTTCTGTCTCCGCATCGGCCTGAGTCAGGTGAGAACGGATAATTAAGGTATCGGTTCGTTTAGCGTCATCAACAAATGCCAGTTTCAGCACCGTGGCGGAACTGCGCCCACCGGTAAGCAGCGACAGCGTGATTTCTAAACGCAAACTGGCTTTATCGCTATTCCGCCAGCGTGTTTTGCCCAATAACAGCATGACGAGTTGCGTGTATTCATCATCACGCCACGCCAAGTGGTGTTGGACTCTGTCGTCAAGCCAGAGAAAGGTTTGAGTATAAATGTTAGGTATGGGAAATCTTTGCATGGTTATTTGTTTCTCAAGTACATCTCTCAAGAACTACAAGGATTGTATATAAGAAAGGATAAAAAAATCCGGTATTGCGTTGTTTTAATCCTTTTTTATAAGTACTGATGTTACGCATTGAACTTCCAAGCCTTGGGATAAATCCCAAGGCATCGATCGTTAGGAGGCTAAAGCTTTCTGGCAAAACCGTAAAGCGTTTTGGAAACGCTTTATGGTTTTGCCCTATGGATTAAACGGATTATAAACAACTTGGCTTTTTTTGTCTTTAGGTTTTAGTCGTTTATTTATGGGATTCGTTGTACTCGATTCGCTGTACTATAGACTTTCAGAAAAAGGTTTGGAGTCAAACCAGACCACCCAGCTGAAAGCTCAAGTACCGCATCAGGGCACTACAAGAGGGTTAGTCGGCTTTAGCCGACTTGATCTTTTAGACAACTGCTTTAGCTGTTGGCGGGGGGGGTACGAGAATTGAATTTCCGCTTTACTGTACTAGGTATTCTATCGATCTAATCCTTTCTTATAAGTAATCCCTGTAGTTTATTGTAGTTATTGCTGACAGTGACGGCAATCATCATACCCAGCCAATGGCACTGAGGTCGTTGAATGGGATTGATTCAAATCAATAAATGACATGAGGGCAACCAATTGCCCCGAAAGAAAGGGTTTAACGTAGGGGCAATCCTTTGCTGCAGCCCTCGAAATTGAAGCTTCCCCACTTAACGACCCCAGTGCCAAAAATTCGTTCCTTTATTCGTTGATTTCTGGGATTCGTTGTCCTTAATCAGTTGTACTTAATTTGAGCTTCTGCCCATTCTCTGATCCCAAAGTTTATTTAAATGAGTGCGCTGCGATTCATAGATATGGGTAGGAATCGGTGGGGCGGCTGCGGTGGCAACACTGTAGTTACCTAATACGGCTAACAGAATTTCCTGAGAGGGTTGGTCCGATGCTCTGATTTTGTCCAAATGCCGATCCACTTCATCAGAACCCGCAGCTGCTCCTTGCCAAGCTAATGCCGAACCCAGTTCATCCGAAATCACCAAAGCCCAAAATATCATAGCCAGTTTAGGGGTTAGCAACAACTCCCAACTAGAG
>QNER01001029.1 GCA_003646175.1 Candidatus Parabeggiatoa sp. nov. 1 | reverse complement strand
TTCGTGAGACTGCCGCTCCCATTCTTAATGAAATTCATTTTGAATTAGTCAATATTCATCGTTTGATAAATTGTCTACCCAATGAAGAACACACCGAACAACCAACACCGCGCCGGAAAAATAGCAATCATTATGAATTTGATTTATATGAGCTTTCCAGTGTTATTAAACAGTTTATCATCCAAGCGCAAGTCAACTATCGAAAATATTTCGCGGCCGATGATTTAGAATTGTTGCCAAGGCTGTTAAATAGAATTTCGTCCACAAACAGCCTGCCGGTTGAGACGACAGATTTACTGACTCGAGTTGATAACATTCGCGCCAAAGAGACAATCATTAAGCGACTAGGGCTTGCCATAGATAGCCCAGACTTAGATTTGTTAACCCAATGGTTACATGACGCAGGCCATCTGACGATCGGAACACCGGCGATGGCTGCGTTAGAAGCCTATCTGGAAATGCTTGAGAATAGAAATGCAATACGGGAGCGAATTGCAACAAGACTATTGCGTTTTGAAGCGATAATGGACGAGTTTCTGATTGGAAAGACAGTCCGCCTAGATGCTTTAAGCGGGCTAAAAATTGAAACTGCTCATGGTAATGGGATTAAAGAAATCCAGTTGAGTTCTGGTGAGTATCATTTTCTTTATATGATGGTGACAGCACTTGTGAGTCATAGCACCGGTACCATTATTGCTATTGATGAACCAGAACTGTCGCTCCATGTCTCATGGCAACGCAAACTTATCCGGGCATTGCGTGACTGTGCCTCTGGTGCAGCACCGTTATTTTTATTCGCGACGCATTCCTCAGCCATTGCGGCTGAATTTCAGGATAAATGGATATCTTTGGGTTAGGACAGTCAGTGGCTATGATGTATAGTACACTCAGAAAAACCATTAGCGAACTGTTTGCAGAGCTTAAAAATGATCCTAAAATGCGTATTCTCTTTGTCGAAGGCAATAGAGATTTAGCATTTTGGCGAGAAATCGTACCTCTGCATGAACGGAAAAACACCGTCATCTATTCGATAGGTGTGATAGAAGTTGAAATTGAAACCGGTGGCGAGCGTGGAAGACTCTTTCGTCTTGCTGAAATGGTCAACCAGAGTGAATTTCGATTGAGAATACGATTTTTCGCTGATGCGGATTGTGATAGATTGCTGGCGAGAAAGGTTTTAGAAAATGTGACTCTAACAGATAATCGGGATTTAGAAAGTTACACCTTATCCGAATCCTGTTTTGAAAGATTGTGGTTGACAGGTGTTGCGGGTGCTATTGGGGGGGAAAAAAAACTCCTTTCCAGTGTGATTAACTTTGCCAAACCAATTGGCATCTTGAGAGTCGTTTCTGAAAAATACCAGATGGATTTACCTTTTCAAAGGCTATTTGAAAAAGGATGGAAACGATTTTTAACTGGCAGTCGGTTTAACAGAACGCTTGATATCAAGAAGTTAATGAGAACATTGTTACAACTCAAGCATAATAGCCTTAAAGAGTATGAGACGTTAAATGGTATTTTCGATGCTGAACGAGTTTATTTCAGTCAATTTGATTCTAATCAACTTGTTCATGGTAAGGATTTGATTGGGCTATTAGAAGTGCTGATCGGTGTTGAGCGTAAATCTGTCGAATCATTGCTCTATTTAAGCTTAAATTATGATAAAGTGCGTTCTTATCCCAACATCAAGCAAATGTTGAAGTGGATAACAACGTGATTCTGATGAATAATGCTCACTATTTCCTAATAGTTTTTTAAGTCAAAAGCCAGTTAAAAGTACTTGAAAACGACTTAGCTTGACAGCGGTGTGTTGTTTGAGGAGTGCAAAGCGAACTTTGCACGACAGCGGTGTGTTGTTTTAGGAGTGCAAAGCGAACTTTGCACGACAGCGGTGTGGTTTTTAGGAGTGCGAACTTAGCGGATGAAAATAGTACTCCTTCCCATCGCCGTTTTTTCGTACAAGGTTCGCCTGAAACGAATGAGAACCGCCGTTTTTCGTACAAGGTTCGCCTGAAACGAATGAGAATGTGACATTGTCAAATTAACCATTAACCATTAACCAAGATGAGGTCTTTATGAGGACTAGAAACATCACGCGCTGTAGGCTAGCCGGCAGCATTATGCTGTCCGGCGGGCTACTTATGCAGGGGGCTTTTGCCGGCAATATTGGCACAAGCGATAAATACGCTTGGAACACCAACAGCGGTTGGGTTAATTTTAACCCTGCCAATGGAGGTGTAACCGTTTATGCTGACCACTTGGAAGGTTATGCGTGGTCAGAAAACGTCGGTTGGATTAGGCTCGGTACCCATGAGAGCGGTGGAACGCATAATTATACCAATAACTCTAATACCACCTATGGTGTCAACAATAACAGTGGCACTCTGTCCGGTTATGGTTGGAGTACCAGTGTGGGTTGGATTAAATTCAATCCCACTAACGGTGGCGTAACCATCAACGCAACCACCGGTGATTTTGACGGTTATGCTTGGGCGGAAAATGTGGGGTGGATTCATTTTCAAAATGCCAATCCAGCCTACAAAGTCAAACAACGGTTACTTCCAAATGAGGGCTCGCTCAAAGTCATCAAAACCGGCGACGGCAGAGGTACAATCAGAGCAAAAATCAAAGGAGAAAGCTGGACTCTCATATGCAAATCGGCCTGCCAACAAGCCAGTTACGACTACGCCCCGGATAGCGAAGTTATTGTAAGCGCATATCCAGAAAAAGGCTTTACTTTCAACGGCTGGGGTGATGATTGCACAGGTGCGAACCGTAAAACCACCCTAACGATAGACACCGCCAAAACCTGTACGGCCCAATTTGAACCAGACGACTCTGCAAACTTAAACTTGCTAACTGTCAACCAAGATGGCACTGGTAATGGCACCATCACGACTTCCGATGGCTCTATTAATTGTGGTAGCAACTGCTCGGCATTTTACATGGCTGATAAAAAAGTCCGCTTAAAAGCGATACCCGCTGCCAGTAACCTGTTTATGGGCTGGAGTGGAGATTGCAGTGGCCTTAACACGAGTGTGCGCGTAACAATGGACGCTGCTAAATCCTGTACTGCAACCTTTAAAGCGCATAATATTAATGATATGTTCACCCTGACCGTCAATAATGGTGGCGACGGACTTGGTACCATCAGTGGCAGAGTAAAAGGTGAAAAGAACCGTCTTATCTGCAAAGGCAAAAAAGGCTGCAAACAAGCTCAACATGAGTACACCTCTGGTACCAAAGTTATCTTGTCCGCAATTCCAAACGCCGGTTTTGAATTTACCGCGGGTAGTGGGGATTGCCCTTGGGAACGCGATGTTGATAAAAAAGGCCGGCTAAGGGCTTCTGCCACCGTCATAATGGCTAAAGCCAAAGAATGCTCCGCCAATTTTGGCTTAAAAACCGATCCAAATATTACTTGGCACCAATTCACCGTCTATACCGCCGGC
>QNER01001028.1 GCA_003646175.1 Candidatus Parabeggiatoa sp. nov. 1 | reverse complement strand
GATGATGGATTTATATGTTCTTATCGCATTTGCGCCAAATGCGGGTGATCGGAAAGGAGACGAAGTTGCGTCATGGCTCACCGAGGCAGGTTTCACCAATCCAAAACAGATTCCTTTGCCGACACATCTCGCGCTAATTATTGCAGAAAAGTCTATTGGATAGCCCTTACAAACCAATATAAGTACAGAACCATGAATAAACCGGTATTTTAGAATTAATTTTTTCCCTATTTTCAATCTTTATTCGGGTTCCAACGCTCCCGCGTCAAACTACCACAAACATTAGACGTTCCAATGGGCAATGGAACCAATGGGGTGAAAATGCGTCATGGCATTTTGGTATTATGTGGCACTTTGGTATCCATGAAGTTAAGAAAAAATGCGGGTAGCTACCGGAGGATTTTTAAAATCATACAACGCGTTGATTTAATGGAATATTTGACAAGTTATTTCAGCTTTCTCCTCTCCCGTATGGAGAGAGATGAGTTTAAATCTTCTTTGCAAGGCTTGTCTAAACTGCGAGAAGACAGAGTGGGACTCTGGAATTATGTTGATTCGAGTCAACTGGGTCGGGAGAATTTGTTCAGGGAGATTTATTCAGATTTGTGTCGTGCATGTCAAGCTACACGAACCACAAAGTTCTCATAAAACAGGATCGTTGACATGCGAAACCTTGCCGCTATTACGGTACCTTGATTTATCAGCATCTAAGCTTGAAATGTCGCCCTATTTATGAAAATATGAAAATACAAACAGCCGTTATCTTAGCAGCCGGCATAGGTGCCAGGCTTAATGAAATGGGTCAATTAATCCCCAAAGGATTTCTACAGTTTGGAAAACAACCCATTATTGAGGAATCCATTGAGCGACTTCAGCACTGTGGTATCCAAAAAATCATTATTGTGACGGGACACTTGTCAGAATTTTATGAACGTTTAAAGGAACGCTATCCGCAGATTGTGACTGTCCATAACCCACAATATGCTGAGTCAGGCAGCCTGTGTTCCCTCTATTGTGCAAGGGAATTGGTTGATAATGATTTTCTCTTGCTAGAATCTGATCTGATTTATGAGCAACGTGCTTTGGAAACCGTTTTAGCTTTTCCGAAGGATAATGTTATCTTATTGTCAGGGCCGACGAATGCGGGGGATGAAGTTTATGTAAAAACATCAGGTGATACCATAGTCGCCATGTCTAAAAATAAGGCTGACTTAGACCAGATTGCCGGTGAATTGGTGGGCATTTCAAAGATATCGCAGCCTTTATTTCAGAGGATGTTGCAACAGGCTGAACTGATGTTTGAATCTAGCCTCAAGGTGGATTATGAAAGTGACGGACTGGTGGCTGTGGCTCAATCCTATCCGGTTTACTATACAGTAATTACCGATCTGCTTTGGGCAGAAATTGATGATAAGCAACACTTGTTACGAGCTAAAGAACAAATTTATCCAGCCATTTTCAAGACAGGGTCATATTTCAAAAGGTAGTTACTTCTGTTTACTGCAGTCCTTTCAGCACTAAGCGGTCCTAATGTCACTCGGAGATTGTTCATTGAGCAGAACATGTACATCATTTCAAAATAATTTCCAAATTATGACCGCTACATTCGCATTGCCAGCCGCACTAAGATTGAGAATTGCAGATGAGTTAGTTGAGGTATTGGCAAACATTATTAGGGCGTGTCATCAATTCAAGTGGTTGACAAAACAGTTGATTTATGTATGGGGCTATCTTTATGAAGAGTTAAGCTAATAAGATAACAGATGCTGCAAGGTAAATACCACCTAAGAAGTTTAATGAGCGTTTGTCGTAGCGAGTGGCAATACCACGGAATTGTTTGAGTTTTGCAAAGAAATTTTCAACCAAGTGACGCGCTTGATACAACGCTTTATCGTAAAAGCGTGATTCTAAACGATTTGCTTTTGGGGGAATAACTACTTCAATACCCCGTTGTATTAAGGGAAGTATCACTCGTTGTAAGGCATCATAGGCTTTGTCAGCCAGCACAGCGTTTGCCTCGACTTGAGGTAACAAAACGTCCGCTCCTTGTAAGTCAGAGGCTTGTCCGTCCATCAAAAAAAACCCGGTTGGATTGCTATCAGCATCAACCACCAGATGGATTTTAGTACTCAGCCCACCTGCGCGGAGACCAATATCCTCTTGCAAGGGGGTACTGTGCTTTGCACCGGCGCTATGCTGGTGTGCACGGACGATGGTCGCATCGATCATTGCATATTCATTGTCCGCATCCTCACTCAACACCTTAAAGATTCTGTCCCATACCCCCTTTTTTGACCAACGGCTAAATCGGGTATGTCTAACCCGAAAATCTCCAAATTGTTCTGGTAAGTCTCGCCATGGTATCCCCGCTCGATAACGATATATTACCGCTTCCACAAATAATCTATTGTCTTTGGCGGTCACACCAACAGTCCCCTCACGTCCTGGTAGCATATCCTTTATTCGCTCCCATTGATAGTCTCTTAATCCGTCACGTTTTGTCATTTGTTCTAACTTTTAGCTGTTAACAATTTGATATTATCATGTACATAGTACACAAAAAGTAAAGTTCCTAATTGATGGCACGCCCTAGGCGACACGGAGAAAACTTGATGAAAGAATTACAACATTGCGACATCGAGAAAACTTGATGAAAGAACTACAACATCAACGATCACATAAGATCAGAATGCTAATTTTTGTCAAAGACCTTCCGAACATCTGTTCGCTAACAGGGCTTTTCTGTGCGGTTCTCTGTATCTACTACGCTATTCTGGCTATCTTTCCAGCTGCAATTATCTGTATCCTCTGGGCGGTTTTCTTTGACTCGGTCGACGGAATTATTGCTCGCCGGATGAAAGGACGAAATGAGGAATATCAAGCTTTTGGAGGGTAGATATTATAAGTTTTGGAATTTTTCCTGCTATTCTACTTTTGAGTTATGGAAAATTTAGTCCCTGGTTTTTACCGGGAGCGTTCGTGATTGCAGCAGCCAGTGCTATACGGTTGAGTTATTTCAATGTATTTGGTCTTGTAGATGATTCGACTTACATGGGACTTGCACTCGACAATAACGTCATCATTATTGCAGTTGTCTTTTTACGGGAGGGTTTTGTTAGTCAGACGGTTTTGTCAGCCATACTTTATACAACGCTCATGATTCTGGCCGCTTTCAATGTAGCACCTATCCGAACACCCAAGTTGGCTGGTCGATGGTTTTATGTTCTCACTGTCTAGGTTCTGGGATTGACTGTTATTTATGGCTGGATACTGTGGAGCAGACTTATGTAAGTTGAGACCTACGGGGTATCCCAAACACCGCTTGCCAAGAATCCTCGCTTTGTTCAGGCTTTTCTTGATGCTTGTGTGGTGTTGGAACTTTTGGACAGGGGATAAGTTTAAAAACTCGGCCATGTCGAATGAATTCCTTGTCCCGGGTAAACCGAAGTACCT
>QNER01001027.1 GCA_003646175.1 Candidatus Parabeggiatoa sp. nov. 1 | reverse complement strand
TCTTTGACCAATACCGATTTACCAATACCGGAATAGCCAGCCACTAACATCATTTCGGCTTTCCCAGAAGCCACCCGTTCAAAGGCCGCAACTAACGTGTCGATTTCCGATTCTCGCCCATAGAGTTTTTGGGGAATTTGAAAACGCTCGGAAATGTCTTTTTGGGCTAAGGCAAAAGGTTCAATCGTGCCATTGTTTGCAAACTGAAGTTTGCATTCCTCCAAATCGGCTTTGATACCCCACGCACTTTGATAACGTGCTTCGGCCGTTTTTTCTAATAATTTCAGAATGATATTGGAAATGGCACTCGGCAAATCAGGGTTGATTTGATGGGGTGGCGTGGGTTGTTTGGCGATATGACAATGCACTAATTCCATCGCATCGAACGATTCAAATGGCACTTTGCCGGTAAATAACTCGTAAAAAGTGGCCCCTAATGAATAAAAATCGGTGCGATAGTCCAACGCACGGTTCATACGCCCGGTTTGTTCAGGAGACATGTACGCCAGTGTACCTTCTAACACCTCTGGGTTTTTCAGCGTCAGATGTTGCTTTGATAATTGGGTGGAAATCCCAAAGTCGATGATTTTCAAGACACCAGTGTTGGGATTCAAAATAATATTGGAGGGGTTAATATCCTTATGGATAATATTTTGTGCCTGAATTTGGCCCAAAATCTCGCTGGCACGTATGGCAAACGTGAGTAATTCATCAAGGGTAAAGGTGCGTTGCTTGTCTAGCCACATTTTAAGGGATTTGCCACCAAAATCCTCAAGGCATATCACTAGCGTATTTTGGTGTTTTTCGAGGCCATAAGCCTTGACAACGCCTTGCAAATCTGCTGCTATTATGCGCGTGATGTAATATTCTTGCCGGTAGCGCGTTAATTCTTCGGGCGTGGGGTAGTCTTGTTTGAGGACTTTGAGGATAACGGGTTGGTTATCCTTTTTTCGATGCCCACGATAGACGAGCGAGTTGGCACTTTCGTAGATTTGAGTGCTGATTTGGTAATTGGGTAGAGTTAGCATAGTGATAATTTCTCGATATCAGTGAATTTGAAAAAATTGGGGGCCATAAAGTATTTTGAATGTTTTTATTTCATGTCATGGCCCACAAATTGAAGTGAAATCTTTGGTGTTCAAAATTTTTGGGCGATAAATCGCCTACTACAAACTATTGAAATTGATGTGAAATCTTTGGTCTTCTAAATCATCCAGCAGACGATATAAGTCAAAGTGGTTTTCGTTAAGTGTGAGTTTTCAATCGAAATCGCGATTTGCGAGGATAACAGGTTAAGCACTTTTAACCGTTCTTGGGTAAAGGCTCCCGTTGCGAGATGGTTTTCTAAATATAAGATACCCGTCAACTGTCCTTGATTAATCAACGGCAAGCATAAGATTGATTTGGGATGCGGTTTTTTGATGTACGGATCATGGGTAAATTGGTTCTCTTGGGTGGCATCTTGCAAAACGACATGTTCTTGAGTTCTTTCAACATACTGGATAATCGTTTGTGCAATGGGCTGATTTTCAACCGGAATAGATTGTAAGACGTGAACGTCATCGCTATCCACCTGCCCTTGTGCTTCGATAAACCATTGTTCTTGTTTAGGAAGTAATAGAAAGCCTTTTTACTACCTATTTGATACTTAGGTAGAGTCAACATAGTGAGAGTTTCTCCTCAAGTGAACAACTACAAGGATTGTATATAATAAAGGATTAAAACCTTAAACTATAGGGATTGTATATAATTTGTTGGACTTTGGACAAACCCGCTCATAGCTTTCTATTATAAATAAATAATTTATCTCTTAAAATCAAAAATTGACCGACTAATTTGAGGGTTTGAGTTATTTTGGTCATTTTTAAAACCCCATACTTACTGAAATACTTGATGACACAACCGTTTATTTTTGGATTCCCTTGGCAATCATCATTGTCAGTGAGAATCCAAAGTCCAATATATCAGAATTCATGAGGTATGTGCTGGGTTTACAACATTATAAATCATCTGTTTTAGGGTTTTGAGTCTCATAAAAATATCCACAATATCCTCACGACTGGCTGTGTAGGGTTCAGTAATCGCATACTCTTTTCCACACAACACCATAAAATACCAGAGTTTACCTTTGACGTATAACCCATATATAGGAGATTGATCCGCATTATGTTCTTGCGCGACAACCATAGCCGCTAATGCTTGAGCGCCGGGATCACCTTCTGGGTCTTTTTCCTTTTTATACTCGTTCAGACAGAAGTACACTTTTTGAGGTTCCCAACGTCCCTGAGCAATCAAGGCATCGACTCTGCCAGATAGCTCCCATTCCTCTATAAGCCCGGATAAATTCCGTTCTGCAAAATACCTGACCTCTTCACTGTCAAAATTGACCAGACTGATAACCGGCCCGATAAATTGGTCTCTCAATTCCGCTTCATTCCAAGTCTGTCCACACAACTTAAGATGGTCTTTTAGATACTGGAGCGAGGTTTTCTCGAATGCTGTGACCTCACTCTCTGTCGTAATCCAGTTCTGTAAGGCTTGATGCTGTGTAACTTGCTTCAGATTAAAAATTTCTTCCAAGAGCTTCTGTGTACAATCTTTAAAGCGTAATTTTTTTTCTTCCATCATTTCTTCCATCATTTTAAGTGGGGACATTATGCTCATCTGGCATTTGTTTCTTAAATTGTGGGCCATTGGCAAAATTAGGCTTATCTTTTCTACAAGCTGGCCCATTTTACAAACCGGTTTTGCTACGCGCAATGCGTTCAAAATTTTTGGGCGATAAATCGCCTACTACAAACTATTGAAATTGGGGGCCATAAAGTATTTTGAATGTTTTTATTTCATGTCATGGCCCACAAATTGAAGTGAATTCTTTGGTGTTGAAATTTTTTGGGCGATAAATCGCCTACTACAAACTATTGAAATTGATGTGAATTCTTTGGTGTTTAAATTTTTTGGGCGATAAATCGCCTACTACAAACTTCAAACTAAGATTTTTGTTTTATCACGAGTAACGTAATGTCATCAAAAACCTTTTGTTTCCCAATAAATTGCCGTACATCGGCAATGACGGCTTGTTGGATTTCTTGGGCGGATCGATGCCAATTTTGACTGATAACTTCACACAACCGTTCTACCCCATAAAGTTTCTTATTGAGATTTCGCGCCTCGGTAATCCCATCGGTATAGAGGACAATGCCATCGCCGGGTTGTAACTGGATATCCAAGTGGGAGACAAAAGCTTTGGTATCTGGAACGACTCCAATCATAAACCCTAAATTAAAGGTGTCAACTCGTTCAATTTTGCCGCCTTGACGCACTACTAAGACTTCTTCGTGTTGCCCTGTCACCCGCAATCTGCCGTTTTTATAATCCAATAAAGATAGCGTTAAATTTTTATCCGTCTTCATGCGTTGCACACTGTTATAAATGATGCGATTGAGGACGTTTAAGAATTGC
>QNER01001026.1 GCA_003646175.1 Candidatus Parabeggiatoa sp. nov. 1 | reverse complement strand
GAACAATAGCACTGGTTATTGCAACGATATTTTTTACTCATTAATTTTGGCACATAGAGAAGGGTGATACCGCAAAAGTGCAAAAGTGATACTATCGCAAAAAAAAGCGATAGCATCACGAAATACTTTTAAGTTAAGAGGGCAACCATAAAGGATTGCCCCTACATTAATGGCAGTGTTCTCCTGACTGGAGCACAGTAATCTTCTGTTTGTGGCAGCTTTGTATATGCACGATTTTTGCACTTCATATTCCGTTCAATTGATGATAGCTGCCACAAGTTTGTAACAATAACCATTAAAGGGTTCACCCAAACTGATACAAAAATAAACGTTATTTTGTATCGGATACTCCCCCTCAGATTTAATACGGTAAGTATATTCCACTTTAGGATCAGTTATGGCAAGTCGATATTGTTGATGATTGAAAGAAAATTCGGCCCGAATTTTGACTTTACGAAATTCCCTTTCTACTAAAATGTACACATTGTTTGGTTTTATCAACAACAATGAAGTATTAATTTGGCTTTTGACTATCTCCAAAGGTATTCTGTCATTGAAGCCATTAGAGCTATGGTAGCCATTTATCCAAAGCGACGAGACAGAATCACATAATGGTGATAATTGTGTTGCCAACATAGCTTGTTGTTTTACCCAACGTTGACGGGTGTCAATTAAATAATTTTCACTTTGGTAAGCATGTGGCTGATGTTGAACCAGGGGAATAGTGATAACATCCAACACTCTGGGTTGCGGTTTACGTTTCATAAACAATGTGATAATAAAAGATAACCATTTTGGCAGTTTACCGCTGTATAAAATGATAGCCTTTTTTGACAGTCCACCGGTTTCTGAGTTACTCACAGGACGAATCCAATTATGAGTTGATTGGTTATTAACGATTTCTTTACCGGCAATGCAGCATCCACCTTCTTTACGAGAGTTTGCTAAACAAACAATAGTCTTATAAAAAGTCATTTTAAGAGCCTAAATCACATCAAGTTACAGTGACACTCAATTGGATATTGAGCCTTAGTTATCATTTCGTCAGTTGTCTGAAAAATCCTCTCTAATACACCGAAGCCTTTGTTATGGGCTGTTCGGCTTAAAAAATTGATGATAAATGCTGGATATTGAACGTTTTTAACTCGACGGCACTGGGGTCGTTGAATGGGATTGATTAAAATTGATAAATGCGTTTTGCTATGATTCGTAGGGGCAATTCGCAGCGTAAGCCCTTGTGTGAAGCATTCCCATCTAATCACCCCAGTGCCAACTCGACAATGTCAATATTATAAACTAAGTTTTTTCAAAAAACTTGGGCTCGAATCCACGATTGTTGTAAAAAAAGTAACAAATTAAGGCCTGAAAATCTGTTTTTTTCAATAAATCGGATTTCTTCGATATTTTTTATTTTAACAAAATTTAAATGCGAACCGTAAAAATTGGTATCTTTCGAGGTTTGGCAAACTTTAAAGCTATTTAAAGTTAAACCGCCTGAGGAGGAACGTATTTTAGTGCTCAAAAACGCAACATGTCAGCTTTTTAATGAACGGTGTTCATTGTTAGGGGCGGATGCACAGCTATTGTTATAATTAATATTTAATTAATTCATGTTACGCACAACGCTTCAAAAGGGTTTGGCGCAACACCGCCTGCAACTTATATGAGTACAACGAATTACGTGGATAAACGAATAAGTCTTTTGAAAAGGTGATAAGACTTAATTTCGATTGGTTGTTACTGGGCTGGTGAAAATCAGGTGATTTTGGGACAAAAACTTGTTCACATTTTTGTTCCGCCTTGAAAAAAAGTTATTTAAAAATAGTCAGTTAAATCACCATTTTTTCATTAGTAGCTGATGTTACGCATATTGTTTCGACGATGTCACAGTTTGTGCAATAAAGCGGAAAGTTTCATGCCATGATGATGTTTGGTGAAAGGGCTTTCGCTACGGGGCAACCACAAAGGGGTTTACGCGGGAATTGCCCCTACAATATATAATGAGATGTAGGAACAATCCTTTATGGTTGCTCTTCTGGACTCATTTTGAAGCGTTGTGCGTAACATGAGTTTTTAAATAGAAATGTGAAGGCCCTTATTCGCTATTCGCGATTTTATATTTTTTCTGGCCGTTAAATAGAAATGTGACGGCTATTATTCGCTATTCGCGATTTTATATCTTTCATGGCCGTTAACATAGAAATGTGACAGCCATTATTCGCTATTCGCGATTTTATATCTTTCATGGCCGTTAAATGAAAGGGGCAACCGCGAGGGATTGCCCCTACAATATCTAACTAAATGTAGGGGCAATCCTTTATGGTTGCCCCGATGGACTCATTTTGAAGCGTTGTGAGTAACATGAGTTAGTAATTAATACTTCACAATTCACAATTTTCATCACCCAAGGTTGTTACCCCTATATATTTCACAGCGATTTTTCAAAAAGCTTTCGCCGCGAAATTTTTAGGCACCCTTCAAAAATGTTGGGGGCAACCATATTCGAGGCAAAAGTTTTTGCGCGCAAAAACTTTTGCCTCGAAAGGATTACCCCTACATGCCCATTTTCTATGGTAGGGGCAATCCCTTGTGGTTGCCTTTGTCGGGATAAATGAAGGGTGCCAATTTTCATCTCAAAAAGTTTTAATTCGTTTATCCCCGCAATTCGTTGTACTCATTGTGTTTATTGTTGATCATTAAAATGGGAATGCCCCCTGCGTAACATCAGTTTCGTAGGGTGGGTAAGCGGGCACAACTTTCTCAAACATTGTCTCGAATCTTAACGCCCGCTTGCCCACCATCCATCTCCATGAAAATAGGCAACACGTTTAAACCCTTTCTCTGCTTAAAATCAACAGCCTAGGATAAGGCTTAATTTCGATTAGTTGTTACCCCCAGAGATTTCACAGCGATTTTTAAAAAAGCTTTCGCCGCGAAATTTTCAGGCACCCTTCAAAAACGTTGGGGGCAACCATAAAGGATTGCCCCTACATGCCCATTTTCTATGGTAGGGGCAATCCCTTGTGGTTGCCCTTGTCAGGATAAATGAAGGGTGCCAATTTTCATCTCAAAAAGTTTTAATTCGTTTATTCCCGTAATTCGTTGTACTCATTGTGTTTATTGTTGATCATTAAAATGGGAATGCGCGCTGCGTAACATTAGTTAATAATAGTATCCTTCGAGGTTTGGCAAACGTTTAAAGCTATTTAAAGTCAAACCGCCTGAGGAGGAACGTATTTTAGTGCCCAAAAACGCGGCCTGTCATCTATCTTTTTAATGAACAGTGTTCATTGTTAGGGGCGTAGGGCAAAACCTTCAAGGTTTCCAAAACCTTGAAGGTTTCTGAACAGGCGTGCAAGGCGCACTTTGCACGCCATCGTTGCTAACTTATTCAACGACAAACAAAATTTGTCGTTCACTGTTAGGATAAATCAGCACCACATCCGCTATCCCATCACCATT
>QNER01001025.1 GCA_003646175.1 Candidatus Parabeggiatoa sp. nov. 1 | reverse complement strand
GTTTCTGGTTGGGTTAGCCATGCCAAGAATAGCTTAGCCTCCTTTTTGTGCTTTGAGGCCGCATTCAGTCCTATCGCTATTTCTGGGTGATACGTGATATATTCAGGCTGTCCGGCCGGGGCCGGGATGGCAAACACACGCCATTTGAAGTCCGGTTCTTCAGATTCAAAGTGGGCAATTTCTATAGAACTGCCCAGAAACATAGCGGCTTTGCCTTGCAGGAAAAGTTGTTTGCTCGCTTGGTAACTGAGTGTTTCTGGCGCGTCTGGCAAGAAGGGGGCCATGTCAGCGACGGCTTGGAAGGCCGCAACGGCATGTTCATCGTTGAAACAACGTTGACCAGATAGGTACTCCAATCTTCCCTCACGTCCACCAATAAAGTTGGGGGCCAAGTTCATAAAGAGTTCGGCCGTTGCCCAATCCGTTTTTAATCCGTTTGCAAACGAGATATAGCCGGCCTCTTTGATGGCTTGCGCGGTAGTCAGTAACGCTTCCCAAGTCGTGGGGACTTCCAAACCCAGTTTGTTGAATAACTCAACATTGTAGTAGATCGCGTGGTAATCCGCCATAAACGGTACCGCATACGGTTCGCCTTCGTCGGTGGCCCAAGGTGTACGCGCCGGTTGGCTAAAGTTTTGCTGTAACCCGGGTAAATCTCCTAGTGGTTCCACATAACCGGCCTTAAACCACGAGCGTCTGAACGGCGGCAAGGAAAAAAAATCAGGCGCTAGACGGTTTTTGAGTTGGAATTGTAGAATTGACTCATATTCTTCTATCGAAGGCTGGACTTTGAGGGTGATATTGGGATATTGAGCGTTGAAGACGGCTATAAATCGGTTGACTCCTTCTACACCTTCTCCCCACCATGAACCGAAGGTCAGAATGACTTCATCGTCCTTTGATTCAGTCATGATAGGCGTGTGAGTTGGGCCAGCATCATCAGCGACAACCGCAGAACTTGGGGTTGATTCCAAGAATGAGCTTATATCACCATAGAAGTAGACTGTTGACATCATCGCTATCAACAAAACGAGCGGATAAACTGTCCGTCCGGTTATAACGATACGTTTCAACATGACCTCATTTTGCTTGATAGTCTTATGTTGACCGATAACTATCAGGAAGAGTTGGAAGATGATTAGGCCGTAAATCACGTAAAAAGCATAATCAAGCACCACCGCATAACCGATTCCTTCGGGTAAACCATTTGCGAGGCTTAAGTGGAAAAAGGCCACGGCCAGTAGGGTACCGCTGACGGCCGTTAGTGAGATTTCACCAAAAGGCAAAAACAGAATTAAGTATGAGATACCCACCAAAAACAACAGAGGGAGCAAGTTTTTGACAATAAAGCTAAGCGCATTTCTTTTGATGTCAATGACCGCATTGAATTGTGAATATTCCTGATGGGAACCGGTTCCAAAAAACTTTGGATAGCCCAAAGTGGATTCATTGTTGACAATATCTTGGAAAAAATGAGCCGTTTTGACATGCCAATCGTTAATGGAAGTCAAAACCTGATTTCGTCTCAACTTATTCAAAATACTTTGAGCGTCTGTTTCTTCTAAACCCACAAAGTCAACAACATATATTATGTTGTGATGAGTTAATTGAGTATGACTAAATCTAACCGCCACTTGTTGCGTATCAAATGGGTAATCTTTAAAATAAAATTGGCCCTTAAAATCGGCTTTAACACGGTAAGCCTTATAGCTCAATTCTTCCCCGCTGTCTTCAATGAGGTTCCCCAACGCGACGCTTTCCTCAATAATGGCTTTATCCGATTTCAGCTTTTGGAATGATTCGACGGCGTTATGAAATTCAATGTCACTGGCATCAACGCCTTTTTGAGAGCGAAACCAGAGGTAAAAATCCAGATGATAGGTGGAATCTTTGATATCAAGATGACTGATTTCATTGAAATCTATGCCGGTGTAGACAATATTGGTTTTGTACATATATTGTCCGGCAATTGTCACAATGCGTTCTGCGGCCAATTCGGCCTTCAGATTACCGATCTGTTTGATATCCGATATTGGCCGAAATTGTGTCAAGGCGGAAATAAATTGCTGTTTTTTAAAGACACCTACGGTTAAGGGTTTAACCGCGTTTCCATGCTGATCAAAGTAAAAAGAGTCGTTGAGGCCGGTAACGGCTTTTTCCCTGCTTGTCAGGCTGGCTAAGTAATCCCTGATTTTTTGACGTTCTTCTGTTAGCGTTTCTGGCAAGCCTTGAATCCCGGTTTGTTGTATTGCTGAGATAGCCAAATGAGCGGCATCATAAGCCATTGCCACTATCCAACTGGGTTCTTGCTGGTATTTTCTGATATATTCATGTCGGCCTTTTTGTGCATATTCACCGGCAATATCCCATATCAGGGGCGCTGTGGCATAGATACCGTCGGTAAAATAACCGGGTTGTGCTTTTTCTTCTGGATATTCACTAAAACTGGCCGCAAAGGTGTTTTTACCCAGCGCATCAGCACCGATGATGGGGTAGTGCAGGCCTTCGCGTCTCATTGAGACGATGAGTTTTTTCGCGTCTTTGGTCGGTAAGGCTAGAAAAATCAGGCCTGGGTTTTCTCGTAAGAAGGCTTTGGCAATGTCCTCGATCTGCTTGTCGGCTTTGCCATTGATAGTCCATTTCTGTTTTATTTTTCCCTTTAAGCCTCTAAATGGGTTTTCAAAACCCTTCACGAGGGAACGTGAGTAATCATTTTGAGCGTCATAGACAATGCTGACCGTTTTGTGTTTCAGAATTTTTTTGACATAGTTTGCCAAAAAAACGCCTTGGAATTTATTGTCGGGGACGACTCTAAAATACCAGTCATTCTCTTTGGTGACGGCATCGGCCATACATGAGGGTGTAATGGCTGGAATGCCGGCCTGTTGGTAAACTTGTCCGGCTTTGAGACAAGCGTTGCTGAATAGATGTCCTAGCACGACGAGGGCTTGGTTTTGCTTGGCGATCTCTGACGCAATTTGTTTGGCCTTCTGTTCGTCACCTTGGTCGTTGTACACAAGCAACTTAACCTGTTTGCCATTAACCCCGCCGGCTTGGTTGAAGGCATCAATATAGAGTTGGGCACCCCGGCGCATGGCTTCTCCTTCGGCTCGAAAATGTTTATTCATTGAATGAACAAGGGCGATATAAATCGGCTCTTCTTGTGAAAAGAGGCCCGATTTGAAGACGGCAAAAACGACTAAAGCCAATATCACCAGAGTGAATGTGAAGAGGCGAGCGTTGAGTTTGAACTTGAACTTTGTCAGCCGTTCTTCGTTATTCATCACCCGTTCTTCGTTATCAGTTGTTGGGTTGAGATAGTGAATTAAGTATTTGTTCATAAAGGGTCTCTAAGAAAGTGTTTTAAGCATTAATCCTTGTAGTTCTTTTAGGGGCAACAATAACTACAAGGATTCGTTAGAATAAAGGATTAGAGCGTGGCGGTGTTTGGATTAAAAGCTAACTTGC
>QNER01001024.1 GCA_003646175.1 Candidatus Parabeggiatoa sp. nov. 1 | reverse complement strand
GCTATCGCTTTTTTGGCGATAGTATCACTCAAACCCTCGTGAAAAAGTTTGTGGTAATAGTCTCACTCAAACGATAGCACTGGTGGTTATGGCATCGATATTTCGCAAAAGTGATACTATCGCAAAAAAAAGCGATAGCATCACAAAATAAATTGAAAATCAATAGGTTATAATTTTTGTCCTGTACATAGATTATAAATATAAATACAATAAATAAAGTATAATAAATTCGTGCAAGCTAACCTAGTGCAGGATCGCTCCAATCCTCGAACCACCTAGCCAGCTGAGGTGGTATGGAAACTGACGCCAACTTTTTTGCGCGCAAAAAAGTTGGCGTGAAAAGCTGTTGGCTGAGGTGGTATGGAAACTGTAGCGATCCTGTACTAGAACGAAGGAAAACGCCCACTCACAAATACAGCTAATAATTTTACTATGATTGATACACTCTTAACAATAGCCGAAGCCGGCACAATCACTTACGAACTGAGTAGGCATCTTAGTACATTAGTCTTTGGCGATAAACAAAAACAAACTTTGCAACAAATCGCCACAGATATGAAAGACATGAAAATTCATATTGAGCGGTTATCAGATACGATTTTATATGCGGTGAATTTGGACAGTGTGCGAGCGACTGAAAACAAACAACAACGTTATTTCAATCAGTTACGTGAAACGCGCCAATTGTTAGAACCGATACAACAAGCATTGAAACAACCGTTGTTATCCTCAGCGCTGATTTCAGCACCGCGCCAAATAGCATCAAAACCACCTCATCAGTTGTTGCGGGATATTTCACCATTGGAATATCTGATTATTCCAGAAGCGGACAATTGGGTGCCAGTGTTATTTGAGGATCATGGCAAATACTATGTTGGTTGGCAATCGCCCGCTTATTTATCCCAATTAGGCTGCGACTATCTGTCACAGTGGCAACCTAATGATAATGTCTTACCCAAAAGTCAATTGTCCGACAGTCATCCTATCGATCTCACCACTTTATTGCCTCCCCAAAAGGAGAACAACGGCAGCGACGAAAAAAACGCGACTGGCAAAAAAACCATTAGCAGTATTTTCCGTGCTTTGTTTGCTATCCAAAAGGAAAAAAAAGCCACTGGCACTGCCGTCGAAGTGTTCCGTGCTCGCTTAAAAGACGGCTGCGAAGGCCCAGAAATGGTTTGGATTCCAGCCGGGCAGTTTCGGATGGGGGATATTCGAGGTGCTGGCAAAAATAATGAAAAGCCGGTGCATGAAGTGTCGGTAAAACGCTTTGCTATCGGGCGTTATCCGGTCACCTTTGCTGAATATGACAAGTTTGCCAAAGCGATGGGTAAAGAAAAACCCAATGATAAGAGTTGGGGACGTGATAATCGCCCAGTGATTAACGTATCTTGGGACGATGCTGTTGCCTATGTAAAATGGTTAAGCGAACAAACTGGGCAACAATATCGTTTGCCCACCGAAGCCGAATGGGAATATGCAGCCCGTGCCGGTACAGAGACAGATTATTGGTGGGGCAATAAGATTGGTAACAATCGTGCCAACTGTGATGGCAGTGGTAGTCAATGGAGCGGTAAACAAACTTCGCCAGTGGGTTCTTTTGCACCTAATCCATTTGGCTTATATGACACGGTGGGGAATGTTTGGGAGTGGTGTGCAGATCCGTGGCATGATAATTATGAAAATGCGCCCACTGATGGCAGTATTTGGGAAAAAACCGGCGAAAATAGACGGCTGCTTCGTGGCGGCTCGTTCCTCAGCGGCCCTAACGGCTGCCGGGCGGCCAACCGTTACAGGAATTCGTCGGTCAACCGTAGCCTCAACGGGGGTGTGCGTTGTCGCGGTTGCGTGGACTTAGCCCTTTACCCTATAGCACTATTGCCCTTTGCTCTGTTTTTCTCTACCCTTTTTTCCCCGCCCGCAGGGCGGGCCCGAAATCCGAACAATCCGTCAATCCGTTGTACTACTACCCTTTTTTCCCCGCCCGCAGGCTACTCTAGGCACATAACTTTTAAATATATGATTTTTTTATATTTTTATATGATTTCGGGTTGGGTTGGTGGTGGGGTGTTAAATTTTCACTCTTTTCTTGTCTGAATCAGTTCAAATTTAACACCCTAGCGCACGAAAGCGGAAATTTCCGTACCCCCCCCGCCAACGGCTAAAGCCGTTGTCTAAAAGCTCAAGTCGGCTAAAGCCGACTAACCGTCTGGTAGTGCCCTGATGCGGTACTTGAGCTTTCAGACAACTGCTTTCGCGCCAAAATTTTTGCGCGCAAAAACTTTGGCGCGAAAAGCTGTTGGCTGTTGGGGTGGTCCGAAGATTTCCGCTCTCCTGCACTAGGAACTTGCACCCTTTCAGCACCTGGGGCGTTGCCCCAGGCTATAATAATTCGCACACTTCGGTGCTGAGTAGTTACCAAAAATGTCACCTTTTTTCAAGGGGCTGAGTAGTTACATTTATTAATTATAATAGGTTAAGATTTCTTCGGCCATCAAAATAACAAAATGACAAAAAGTTTTCGTTCGTTCAGGCATTCATTATATAACTAATTAGTTAATGGTTAATAGTTAATAATAATTTGTGGGTTAACGACACAGTATTCCAAATAAATTGGGGCCCAGACCTCAAAGGTATAGTAAACCGTTAAGAACATGGAACCAAACTTTTTTTACACACCCATTAGTTTGCCCAGAAAAATGCCTAGCACAAAGTGGGGGGGGGCAAATCTCTAAAGGGTTGTTTATCAAAGACAAAACTTAGCTTGGACGAGTATACACGGGGCGATTTGAAAGACGCGCCTATATACTAATGGCACGCACGATAATTCCAGGTAGTTACACTGGCTATATTAATTTCGCACCAAAGGGGCTTTAAAACCTAGCACCGAAGGCGCGTATTATTATTTTTTTGCACAACCAAAATTTCTATCGCGCGTGCCATTAGCCTATATACTAATGGATGAGACCATTGTTAGCCAAACTGATTTCTTTTTAGGTGGCATAAAGATGGTCTCATCCAAGTTGCCACCTATAAACAATACCATCGCCAATTCATGTTTATATAATAGGGCTATTTAACTGGTTCGATAAAATTCAAACACTTAGATTTTTAGTGTTCTGGTTGACTGAAATTTAGAGTTCATTAATTTTCAATCAGTTATATTAATAACCAGAATTTACGTTAGCGTTTTAGCGATGATATTAAACGACGATTTATTATAAATCAAACAGTTACATTGGTTAGGTTTTGAAAAACTAGAAAACCTTGAATAAAAAAATCAATCAATGACGTATAAGTAGCAACTTGAGTTAATTTATTATATTTCAATTCTGAATTCAATAGAGTCAGCAACGAAAAAATTGGTCTTTGACAAAAATTTTCAAAGTTTGACCCCCCCCGCTTTGTGGTTTTGTCCAAAACTTGGTCTTCCCACGCTAAACTTGCTACCCCTTTCACAAAGGTTTAGGGTAGCATCTTTTTT
>QNER01001023.1 GCA_003646175.1 Candidatus Parabeggiatoa sp. nov. 1 | reverse complement strand
GGAGTTGCTGCAAAAACGGATAAAAATCGAACTGTCACGGCTGTTTATCGGTTGGCGTATCGTGATAGATTAGGATAATTTTAATTGATAGTCCAGTAGAAGTAGTGATGATGTTCAAACGGATGCTATCCCTGAAAAGGGATAGCATTCGTCAAATCACGACATGTACTGGACTACCTTTTAATTAATTGCAATTAATTGCACATTATCCGTTTTTTTCGGGTATCCGTTGTACTTGTTCTAATTCTGCTTGGGTGTGTCCCACTTATCCTTTGAGCCTGATATGGATAAACTGTTACTTTGGTTTCAATTTATCAAAACATTCAAGTGATTGCTGAATATCTGCCCATATTCTAAACTTGAGTCTCGCATAATACTCATTACCCGTCAAAAATGCGTCGGGTAAGTGGGACACACTCGAAAAAAAAGGATAGTCCTGAACAGATAGCGATGGAGCTCTTCGCTACTTCTAAAAAAGCATCTCGTAAGGCTGAGTTTCCTGAAAAAATTTCCGCTGTTCTTCTAAACCAGCCAGAATCTTACCCAGAGTCAGATAAGCGCCCAAAGATTGTTGAGGCTTTAATACTATTCGATATTGTCCGGGGGGTAAATCGTCTTGTAACGGAATCACGAAAAACCGCCCGACATCAACAAATTCAGAACGAGTATTCAACACCATCACTGGTTTTTCACCCGCAGGACGTAAATCATAATGGCGTTTAGGAAAAGTCCAGCCAGTGTGTGTGCGACTCCTTTTGGATGCCGCACTGAGTTTCACTTGTACTTGTAAACGCTTTTGCGTACCGTGTGGCAGATACACCCGTGCTGATATTAACTCCTTGTCTTCGCTCCGTTTTTCATACAGAAACTGTAGGCCTTGTGAATCAAAACGATGGACTAAGCGTTTGATATAAACCTGTTTTCCGTTGGGTTTAGCGTGGTTAATAAAAAATTGTCCCCTGCCACGGGTTTTCAAAATCAGGGTATGCTTCCTTGCAGTGAGTTTGGGGAGTTTCAATTCTCCCCGACGACCAGTGAGATAGCCTTCATAATGCAAACGTCCATCCAACAAAATGCGTATTTTAACCGGTGTTCTCTGGGAACGCCAATAAATCAGATTGGGTTGTATTGTTTTTCTGGCATTAACAAATTGTAATGTGAACGCGCGATTTTTGTGGATTTCCTGATAAAAAGCCCCTAACGCTTGCTCGCGAATGGGTAAATGACTATCTCTAGGTACCAGTATATAGCGTGATCGATATTTGCCCTCTGGCCGATAATCTTCCCAACTATAGCGTCCCGCTAATATTTCTATATTTTCCTCATCCCGCGGTGGGCGGCGTTGAATCATCACCAGCGAAGTACGATTTTGTTGAGATAATATCTCATAATCTTTCGGGCGCAGTCTGAACCATGCTGGTTGCCGCTTACTTTGGTCCTGTGCATAATAATCTTCAGGTATGCGGACTTTTCGCAACAGGTTCGGTGGGCGATTATAAACCGCCAACAACACCGCGCAAGGACTCGTCAAGCGTAGCGTCACAATGTTGGGAGGAACAGACAAATAATAACTATCAACCTCCGACACTTCAAGCTCCCCCCACCACTGTTTCGTTGTTCTATCGTAGAAAGAACGAGATTGGGTTGAGGGCATTGTGCCGGTTTTTTGGGTTCGTCCGTTGGCATCTAAAAGTGCATAGGTCACGTTGCAAGGCAGATGGGGTAATATATTGATAGTGAAGGGTAAAATTTCATTAACCTTTTTTGCGCCCGATCCCCGATCCCCTTTCTCTTTGGAGCGATCCCCTTTCCCGTTCTCCCTTTCTAACAACCGTCGAATACTAACACGCACCGGTGTCGCGTGTCGATAAAAATGATTGATTTTAAATTCCACCGGCATGTCTTTTTGTACCAGCGTGGCACTCGTATGCACCGGGACGGGCGTAATTTCTAGTGTATCGGGGTGTTTCAAAAATACTCGCATCATCACTGGCTGAGATGCGCTTATCTCCAATAATCCCCCAGCAAATTCATGCTCAAAACCATTGGAACCAACATCCCAAACAAAGCTATGCACAGCACGTTCTTTGGAACTCCGCCCATACCATTTAATATTTATGGTGACTGGGGGTTGAGCCGGCGATTGCCCAGGCAACGGCTGTGCTTCGCTAAATTGTAAGCGCACTCGTCCCCCCTGTTCCAACAGCGGCAGCGTAATCCAATGAAGCGCATCCACAAATACCCCATAACCTTGCACGGGTAAATGAACAATATCCCCTTCCAGTTCTTTGTGAATATAAATATCGCGGGGCTGATATTCATCGCCAGCTATGCCCAAAGGGCCCATAACTGCCCAAGTTTTTTGCAATAAATTGCGTCTTTCTTGTTCATTTAATAAATTAGGATCATAAATATTACCCCGTGCCAAATCCAGTTTTTGTCTCTCGCTCAGGCGGTGCCACCGATAACCTAACTTATATTCATCTGTCGTTTGTCGCCAATAAACGCGAATGGCGACATCAATCACCTCCGGATCGGCTGACTGAACGCGGAATCGCAACAAGGCGGCATCTGGCATATCTTTCAGGTTAATGAGCATATTGCGCCCATCGGTGGGTTGTTGATTGGGATCAATATAAAAAACGGTCCGCACCATTTTCTGGGTATGATGATCCTGATAAACCGTCGCTTTGGTGCGATGGTGATAATTGCGTTCAGTCAACAACTTACCCTCTTTATCAAGAATTTGATATTGCAAAACATATCGCCATTCCAGTTCGCTATTAAGACTGAGGGCGCGGGGAACACTGGCGTTACTCAATACTTTGATAAGTTGGATCGATGGTAATAACGGAAATTCGGTCCAATCTTGTCGTTCAAGGACATAGACAGTCCGCTTTTGCGCCTGTGCAAGTTGTTCTTGTGACCATAAAGCTTTTTCAGTTTGGCTTATCAGCCAAGCGTCTAAATGAGGCCATGTTTGCCAGAGCAAAATAGGAAGCAGAATGATGAGGAGAGTTTTTTTCATTTTGCGAACCTCAAATCAGTGACAACTTACCATTAAAAATTTCGTTGCTAGCTTGTTTTTGACGTGACTTGTCTTTCTCAACAACTACAAGGATTATTTATAAGAAAGGATTTTGTCACTTGGGTTTTAATGTCAGTTATGTCAAGGTTTAACGATTTAATAACATTTAGAAATTCTGGTTATAACGGATTTTGTTGATACCTTATCAAAGCGCTAACCCGTAAGTATGTTGAATGTGAATAGCTACGTTCCACCTGTGGGAAATATGCCCCCAACGCACCAACCCTGAAGGGGTTTTCAGGCTAAAGTTTTTGCTCGCAAAAACTTTAGCCTGAAAATGTGAATAGCCCTAGTACAGCAAACACTAAGTTCGTATAACATTAGAGTTGTCCGGAAATAAGCCTGACGCTGCTTTGCCCCTGAAAGGGGCTGACATACTAGCCTAGGGCAACGCCCTAG
>QNER01001022.1 GCA_003646175.1 Candidatus Parabeggiatoa sp. nov. 1 | reverse complement strand
CTCGGCATCCACTTCCATCATAAATCGTTAACCAGAAACAATCTGATTTATGTGAAGGATGTCTTAGGCATGGGAGAGACTAAAGATGTGTTGGAACAACTGCGGAAGAATAAAGTTCTTAGCCCTGCTTCTGGTTGGGCTATAGAGCAAATCAAGTTTTTTCAGGATGTTGCTAAAAAATATTCTTTGGGTAATCCTGAATATCTTAATGTGCAAGGCGGGATAGTTGAATATTCTCAATTTAATGCGGGCCTTCAGATTAAAAAGAGCGAGTTTACCTTACGAGGGAAAATTCCCTACGCCTATAATATGTTCGTGTTAAGCGGCATTTTTATCTTATTGATCAACATTCTTTCTAAGAAGTTGAGAAAATTCTCCCAAGGTATTTGGTTTTTTCAGGCCATCTTGGCATCTATTTTACTTTTATCTGCTGAAGTCGTCTTAATTGACTTTTCGTCTGAATTTGAAGCGTATAACATGAAGCTTGTTATCAGGATATTTGATATCCTGTGGTGGTTAATACCGGCATTTCTACTTAATTTGGCTTCAGAACTATTTATTTGGACTCCTCTGGAAGAGAAATCTGGTCGCCTTATACCCAATATTGTCCGTCTATTTTTGGCGTTCATGATTTATTTTATGGCAGTCGTTGGGATTATTGCCTTTGTGTATGAACAAGCCCTTACCAGTATTTTGGCAACCTCAGGTGTCATCGCCATGATTATTGGTTTGGCTATTCAAATTAATATCTCTAATATTTTCTCAGGCATTGCGATCAATATAGAAAGGCCTTTTAGAATTAATGACTGGGTCCAAATAGGCAATTTTGAGGAAGGCAAAATAGTGGATATTACTTGGCGGACAACGCGGCTGAAAACGAGGGCCGAATGTATTTTAAGTATTCCCAACAGTATGGCCTCAGAATCTCCTATTCTCAATTTCTGTTATCCTGATGATGCTTACTGGCTATGGCCTTTGGTTTATGTGCATCCTATGCACCCACCGGCTCGCGTGAAAAAAATTCTCCTTGATGCACTATTGTCAGCGGATCAAGTGCTCAAAGAGCCGGCCCCGATTGTGTTTTTGAAAGGTATCAATGAATGGGCAGCTGTTTACTGGATCGCGTTTTGTGCCGATGATTATGGTAAGAAATATTTTATTTTAGAAAATGTCTGGGAACGGGTTTGGTTTCACCTGAACCGAGCAGGTATTACACCTGCGGTGCATCGGCAAGAAATTCACTTGTTTAAAGGGGTTAATGAAAGAGGTGGCGATGAAGCTGCTAAACCAATTACCCTATTGCAGGAAGTGGATATATTTAAACCCTTTTCTCAACAAGCGAAACGCCACCTCAGTGAACGACTGCGTCGTCATCGGTTTGCGCCGGATGATGTCATTGTTCAACAAGGAGATGCCGGTGATTCTTTATTTATTATTGTTGAAGGCGTGGTGGGTATTTACGTGCTGGCAGACGATGGGAAATCCAAGGAGGTTGCTCGTTTAGGTGCTGGGAACTTTTTTGGTGAAATGGCACTGATGACAGGTGAAGATAGAACGGCCACGGTGATTTCCGTTGTTGACACTTATCTATTTGAAATAACTCAGGCCGATATTGCGCCTTTAATGGCAGAACAACCGGAAGTGTCCGAGCTTGTGAGTAAGGAATTAACTAAACGACAACTCGTCACACAACAACACCTGCATACAAAGCATGATACTGAAACCGATTCCAAACACACACTTTCTCAACAAATCCTGAACAGAATGGAGAATTTTTTTGGATTGAATAATCACAAGTAAACACCAATGCCATTAAGTATCGATGGCAACCCTAAAGGATTGCCCCTACATTTTGCTCTAGTTCGTAGGGGCAATCCGTAGCGAAAGCCCTTAAGTAATGGAGTCCAAACGGAAAGAAGGAAGACTGGCCGACTCCTGTACTAGCGGCTAATCGGCCCTACGAAAAAACAATAATAAGCGTAGTCATGCGCAGTGATAGCTTTGGGGCAACAAAGGGTTTTTCTTATGGTATGGAAGATGTTCTGAGTTTGGATGATGAGGCTTTCAAAGGGGGTGAAATGGGATTAGCTGCCGGTGGCAAGATGAAACAAAAGATTTATCCCGATAAGTACGGTGTAAAAACATGGGATGAAAACAATTTTGGGCGCGTCTATGTTCATATTGTGAATAGCATGATGTATCGAGAAATCACCGGCAAGGAAGCACCACCCACGCCGGCCACAGCAAAAACTTACACTCCATATGGTTTTCCTTGGTTTGATCTCTATGACGAACACAAAGGGGATGTCGTGAAAGGAAATACCCTTTCCCAAGTAAAGTCGGTTAAAGAGATGGATAAGGAAAAAGGCTTTGCACCTCAACAAGATGATTCGTCTATCGAAGTATCGGATGAGCAAGTTAAAAAACTGAAACTCAAGTCTGATCCAAATGCTGTGAGAGATGGAGATTGGTAAAAAAGTTGTAACTACTTAGCCCTGAAAGGGCGCTTTATTAAAGCCCAGGGCAGCGCCCTGGGAACCCATTTTAATGCGCCCTTTCATGGCTTTAAATCATAAACACCTGCACCTTTTCGTTCTAAGGCTATAATTTTAATGCGCCCTTTCATGGCTTTAAATCATAAACACCTGCACCTTTTCGTTCTAAGGCTATAATAATTTGCACCTTCGGTGCTTCGCACCTGGGGCGTTGTCCCAGGCTATAATAATTCGCACCTTCGGTGCTGAGTAGTTACAAAAAGTTTTGAAAATACCTTAATCAAGGGATGGTAAATATTTGTCTAACCCATATATAACCGTCTTAAATTCAAACGCTTTATAAAAAATAATAATATTTCTCATTTATAATAATTACCTGTCATTCAATATGTTACGATGTGGTACGAAAAATGCCTTTATAATAAATTTCTTATTTTTCAACGAGAGAAAAAATAAAGTTTTTATGATTTTATTGAGCGAATGAAGAGGTGAAACTTGTCAATCTCTTTAATTTCTTTGATACCCTTTAAATCTAAAACGGCATTTAAAAAGGAAATAAGAATTTCCTTCTTTTTTTCATTGCCGAAAATTTTTTTAAAGGCAATATCGTTTTTAGGGTTGACGAATCCCATAAAAGTTTCAGTTATCAGTTTTAGCACATTTTCATAAACATCATCGCTTAAACCTATCGTTTAGTACAACCAACCCCGTAAATGAACGAATAAAGGGATGATGGAGTCACGCGATGCGAAACGTATATTGCTAAGTCATTGAGTTTTATGGTAAGGGGGATATCGCTGCGCGTATTCACAATCAATCACTTAAAAAAAGTTGAGCATCGCGTTGGAGTCAACATTTTTAGATCAAAAATTGTAACTACTCAGCCCTGAAAGGGCGCTTTATTAAAGCCCAGGGCAGCGCCCTGGGTGAAGGGGCAATTTAAAATTTTAATGCGCCCAGAAAGGGCTTTCACATCATAAACACCTGCACCTTTT
>QNER01001021.1 GCA_003646175.1 Candidatus Parabeggiatoa sp. nov. 1 | reverse complement strand
CTAGTAAGTATTTGAATGACTTCACGTTAAGTGTCAGCTAATGAAGTTGAACAATTTTAGACGAAATTCATGGTTAATTGAACAAGAATTAAACAAGAATTGAAGCAACTTTTTGATTGACTTAACCAAAGTTTTAGATTATTATACCCGCCCACTACTTTTTTGCTTTTGGTGGATTTCGCTACCGCTCTACTTGACTCTATACTGCTGACTTTTTATAATTGGAGGGTGATCTTTAAATGAGTAATATTACTAAAGCAATCTTTTTGCTTATCCTTTTTTTATCTCCATCTGTGTTTGGAGGAGTACCAAGCTCTATTCCTGATAGTTTACCTTGCATAGACAAACTCTCTACGGACGGGTTATCTGATTCAATCAACATCCCAAAGGATGAAATTGACAAGGCTATCGCCTACCTGATGTCTATTCAGGTTTATCCTGATTCGGGAAACAAACAATCTCAGCAGTGTGATCCCAAAAAAGATAAGCTTCGCTACTATTACCTGCCTATTTTTAGGCAGGTAAAAGGGATGGCTGCTTCGCTTATTATCAACGAGCGTCGTTTACGGTATTCAGAAAAACTTGAGAAAGCGCAGGAAGCGATGGAATTAGCGGATACAGGCGAAATGGAGGGACTCAAAAAGCTGCGTCGCAAGTTACAGAAGCTGTATTTTTCCGTCAAAAAGAAAGAAAAACAACAACCAATCGACGCAGAGCGCAAGTTATACCAAGAGCTACGAACGGAGTTGCAGTCAAAAATTGATGCGCTGAAAAAGCAGTATGGTGAGGCAAAAACTCAGCTCACTATTTCTGAATTAGAGGGACATTTGCGTAAAATTGCACGCTATTTTGGTCGTGTGGGGGTTCCTATTTCTAGGACAGAAATCCTTGAGCCAGACAAATTAAGCAAAAAATTAACCAAAGTTGAAATGGGAAATACCGGTATCTTCACTCTTAATGCGGCTGCCTATTTCCTCGAAGAGGAAGTGAAAGCCCTTAAAATTTACTTGCGTATGCGAAAGCATTTCAAGCTACCTAGTGTTTCTCTCGTCAAATTGCCTGTTGAAACAATTGAGTGGATTCCCGTTGCTGAACTGGGTAAGGATGCTGATGTTGAAGGGGTGCCTATCTATAGGGACTTAAAAGGCGGAGGTAATTTCGGCGGCGCGACTATTAATGCTGATCTTACCATGCAAGGCGCTGGCGCTTTTTCCATTACCCCTTCGCCAGTGATTCTGCCAGTATATGCTAAGGCTAATGTGGCAGTAAAACACCCTCGTTTTGAAGCGAGTATTAAGTGCAATTTTGAAAATTGGTCTAAGGCAAATTTTCGTAGCGACGTGATAAACGGGGCTATCATCTATAATGATGATTTATTCCAGAATTTTGTTTCAGAAAAAGGTGCCACAAATGTCTGCAAAGTAACCATCAAGGGTGGTTCCGGCCGAAAGGGAAGTCAAAGTGCGATATTACAGAAGGCTGCATTTGATCTCAAAAAGCAGCTTCAAGACTCATTCTTTGAAAGGGTAAGACTTGATGAACAGGAATTGAATCGGTTAAAAGAGGCACATTTGGCTGATGTGCGGGCTCATCGTAACGCCAGTGGTCCCGGTTTTTATTGGCACACCTCAAGCCAAAAGTTAGAATCCGTTTCTAAGTTCAAATATGAAGACGAAATCATATTTGACGGCAATGAATCCATGGAGATGGATTTGAATACACAGCTTTGTGTGGCTTTTAATCAGAAAACTAAGGCATATCATGCCTGTAATATCAAGGAGCAAGCAGAAGCCAAGCCTTTAAGGCAATCTGCTGAAAAGCTTTACGAAGAATGTGATGATGATGATCTTTCTCGAGAAGAATGTCGTCATAACAGGAAAGAAAATGCCCCGGTTAATCCGACTACGGGCAATGTGGATGATAGCTTTGATCAGGATGATTTAGGAGATGATCTTTTCGGCGAAGATGAGACGTAAGAGAGGCTGTCCGAAAAGTCGAAGCGGTGGCAGCCTACAGTTACTCCATCCACGACGTTGTTTGACAACGAGTGGACGAGCCAGCCTACAACTGTTGTTTTTTCTATACAAACCTCGGAGGTTTGCTAAACCTCGGAGGTTTTTAATTTCCATTTTAAATTTCGTACTGGCTTCAATACGGTGATTTTGCTTTTGATGCGGGATTACAATCGGGACGGATTATTATGGCAATATGTCATTTGAATAAAGTATTTACTCTTTTCAAAAGAGTACTGGCTTCAATACGGTGATTTTGCTTTTGATGCGGGATTACAATCGGGACGGATTATTATGGCAATATGTCATTTGAATAAAGTATTTACTCTTTTCAAAATATTCTTAATTTGTTTAATCAGTTCTCATGCTTTTGCGGATTTTAGCTCATATACCATTTCATTGGAGTGGGGAAAAAGGCAAACCATCAGTTCTTCGCGTTTGTTCGTTCCTATTAACTCTTCAACAGCGAGTGATCTCATATTGAGAAATTCTGTTAAGTCATTGGTAAGTCTATATAACAATACTCACAACGTGAGTATGAGTGTAGGCTCTTTTTCGGTTAAGAGAGGTAATGCGTTGCTTTCTTATCCAATAGGGTTGTATTTTGATTTGGTGACGGATAAAAGTCAACTTGATTTGAGAAAAACGCTAAGAGGTTGTTTTTTTTATTTCTTCTCGAAGAAGCTATCCACTAGCCAACGTAAATTCCTAGTCATGGATGTTTTGAACAATCTTTATGATGAGGATTTTATGTTGAAAAGGTTAGCTTCTGAAGGTGACAAAGATGCTAAACTTTTTATAAAGTATCAATCTTTCTTAGAGAAAAGTAATTTTTCTGAGTGTTATGATGCGAAACCAATTGCCGATGTGTATGCAAACGGTATTAACTTTCAGAAGTTTACCAATAAATACTTTAGGCATCTTGATCTTTCAAAGAACAACCCGCTTTTTAAGGTGAATCAGGATTATGCAACATTTGCATTGTTGATTCAGCCAATGTACAAGGCACTAGTTGAAAAAAACTCATCAACCTTAAAAACGAGAAAAAAAAGGTTGAAAAGGGCGTTGGGTTCGTGGATGAAAAGCCTATCTAAAAGGTCTGTCGATCCCAATTGGGATATACCAGTCAGGGAGGTTTTATCAACACAATCGCTAACGGGGGTAACTGAGTGTGCTTTCAGATTAGTGGATGGGATGATAGAGAGATATCGCAGTTTTGCTCGGTTGAAGACCAAAAGGGATTATCAAAATAACAAGCTCAAGGGCGTGTTATTTTCCTTAGATGATTTGTGTGCTTTTTGTAAACCGTTTATAGAGAACTCAGGAAATTGTCCCGTTCAAAGGCTTGAGGGGACATTTTATTGGGTTATCTTCAAAACGCCAAAGACCTCTTACAAAGTGCTTATGAAATATGAATAGGTGGACGAAGGAATTATTGCGGAAAACTTTGTTGTTTGTTGCCGGGGTAATAATCGCAGT
>QNER01001020.1 GCA_003646175.1 Candidatus Parabeggiatoa sp. nov. 1 | reverse complement strand
TGCAAAGCTTCTTTGAGCGCGACGGCCTTAGCGGCAATCACATGCATTAATGGGCCGCCCTGTATGCCGGGGAATACCAAAGAATTGAGTTTTTTCTCAATAGCTGGATTGGCTTTGGCGAGAGTTAAACCGCCGCGAGGCCCGCGCAAAGTTTTGTGTGTCGTTGTCGTAGTGACATCGGCAATCTGCACCGGGCTAGGATACAAGTCCGCGGCAATTGGGCCGGCAACATGCGCCATATCTGCGACTAAATAAGCATTAACTTTATCAGCAATATCGTGTAACCGTTGCCAATCGACGACTCGCGAATAGGCACTAAAACCGCTCATAATCATTTTAGGCTTATGTTCCAATGTCAACGCTTCGACTTGCTCATAGTCGATTTCGCCAGTGTCAGTATTTAAACCATATTGTATGGCATTATACAATTTGCCAGAAAAATTGACTTTCGAGCCATGCGTCAAGTGCCCACCATGCGCCAAACTCATGCCCAATATGGTATCACCGGGCTGCAACAAAGCCATATACACGGCAGTGTTAGCTTGTGAGCCTGAATGCGGTTGCACATTGGCATAGTCTGCATTAAATAATTGTTTAGCGCGATCTATCGCCAACTGTTCCGCCACATCAACAAACTCACAGCCACCATAATAGCGTTTGCGAGGATAGCCTTCGGCATATTTATTGGTAAGGACGGAGCCTTGGGCTTGAAGTACGCGGGGACTGGCATAATTTTCCGACGCTATCAGTTCAAGATGCTCATCCTGCCGCTTGGCTTCATTTTGTATGGCTTGCCACAATTCGGCATCAAAATCCGCAATGTTCAAATCTTTTGAAAACATGGATTACCTGTCAGTTAGAATAAAACATTAAATAATGAGCATCGATAAAAACTCTTAAACGTTCCCCAGGTTGACATCTCAATGCCATTATTTAATGTTTTTCATGAGGGCAACCATAAAGGATTGCCCCTACGAACCGTCGTGTCATGTAGGGGCAATCCCTTGTGGTTGCCCTTAAGTTAATGGCATTGAGGTTGACACCTGGGGCTATTCACATTTTCAGGCTAAAGTACTTTGAGCTAAACTTTAGCCTGAAAACCCCTACGGGGTGAAACTCAGTTTCGCCTAGGAGTCTGTCGGACTTAACGGCTAACCTATTGTTTATACTGAAATTTTAATTTCGGACTCAATTGGTAAATCACTTGTATATCAATCACTTAACACAACCAGCCCGACAGACTCCTAGGGGATCAACAATCAACCCTTCTTACAAAATTACCCTAGGTAACACTTACCAAATTCACTTTTAAAACGAAAAACCCCAAAGGGGTTTTCAGGCTAAAGTTTCGCTTCGCTAAACTTTAGCCTGAAAATGTGAATAGCCCCAGGTGTCAACCTGGGGTTTTGCAAGAAGCTTTAATTATATTACTATAAAATTGTACTTAGTGCTAAATGGAATTCTCTATCTCTATTTTTTTGGGAATTGGAATTAAGAAAGTTAGTATTTTTTATTTGGGAATAGGAAATTTTTTAACCCATACCAAATGCTGACACCTTATGGTTGCCGAATTTAATTCAACAATGTCACATTAAAAGCCAAGTTTCTGGCAGAAACTTGGTTTCTTTTCCACCATGAGCCCCTTGCAAAACCCCAGGTGTTGAAATTCAACCCCTACAGGGTTGCCCTATGTTTTTTAAGGCTATTTACTTTTAAAAATATCAACCCCAAAGGGGTTGAACGTAAATAGCCTTAAGGAAACATAATGAATATTTAAGAGTTTTGCAAGAGGCTCACCATGGTTGAAATGTGTTTGAGGCAAATTAAATTATTTTTACGCGCAAAAACTTTTGCTTCAAACATTGTTATAGATTAACCCATATTACTTAATCTTTGTGCCACAGAAAAACCTTCGATGTTTCGCAAACATCGAATGTTTGACACAGAAACTTTTCTGGGCAACTATACATTCAAGATTTCCTCACTCTTGATCACATTAATTCCAATGTTACGCATTTCATCCAACGCCCGTTTAACATCACCTTCGTTTATTTCAACCCCACGACAGGCATCTTCTATCACTGTCGCATTGAAACCAAGTTCATGAGCATCCAAAGCTGTGTATTTTACACAATAATCGGTTGCAAGCCCCACCGCATAGACTTCAGTGACTCCTTTTTCTTTCAAATAATCACCAAGGCCGGTGAGTTACGATGATCATTATCGTAGAAACCACTGTAACTATCGACGCTCGGTTCTGTTCCTTTCTGGAATATACGTTCAATTTTATCTTGATTGAGTTCAGCCACAAATTCTGCACCGTGCGATCCCTGAACACAATGGACTGGCCAGATAATTTGTTCAAGTCCATTTAAATCAATAACGTCGCCCGGTTGTTTATCTTCATGGTTAGCTGCGAAACTACCATGGTTGGCAGGATGCCAATCCTGAGTAGCAACGACTAGATCGAAATGGGATTGCAAGTCATTAACCAATGGGACAATCTGATCGCCTTCTTTGACAGCCAATGCGCCACTGGGACAAAAATCATTTTGAATATCAGTGATAAGTAGTGCTTTCAATGTTAATCTTCCTGAAGTGCCAATGCCAAAACGCACTTATAGTTTTTCAGATAAATAATTTCAGCTAGAAACCTTCAATGTTTTGGAAACGCTTTACGGTTTTGCCCTAATTTTCTGAACGTCTATATTATTTATATAGTAGCACCTTTTGTAAAAGCGTTTTTTATCTTTGTACCTAACCAAAGAATAAATGTTAATTGGTAATTGACACAATGTGCCCTTTTTTAAGCTATTAATTTATTAATAATAGATTTTGGTGGGTAGAGTGTAGGGTGGTGAAAATGTAACGTAAGTGATTGATTTCACGTCACAGGAGTTGCCAAACTTTTTGTTCCATTTTTTGGTCCAAGTCTTGCCAAAAAAACGGCCTCCAGTGCATTTAGGCGGAACAAAATATGGTATCAAAAGCCGCTCAGATTTTACCACCCCAGGTAGAGCATAACAAAACTCTGCATTAAAAATAAATCAGTTACAAAGTAAGCAATAATTAATACCTATATATACTGTAATTCATTGAATACTATAAAATTATTGAAATTGAAAAAGCGTGCATTTAAATGAAAATGGACTCACCAAGCCCTGATAATATTTGCTCCAAAGAAATCGTTATCTAATGCCAAAAATTTTTGGATACCCGAAAGTCATGTAGAGAATATTTTATTTTTTAACTCACGTTACATTGCTTCTAAAAAGGGCAAATATACCTGTTTGTTTTGAAGAAATAACTCATGTTACGCACAACGCTTCAAAATGATAATGATAATGATAAAGAAGGGCAACCATATTCTAGGCTAAAGTTTTTGTGAGCAAAAACATTAGCCTCGAAAGGCTCTGTACAGGACCAAAATTCCCCTGAAAGGGGATAACATACTAGCCTAGGGCAACGCCCTAGGATTGATTGGTTAGAATTT
>QNER01001019.1 GCA_003646175.1 Candidatus Parabeggiatoa sp. nov. 1 | reverse complement strand
CTATCCCTTCTTAGGGATAGTATCCGTTTGAACATAGAAATTTTGGTTGTGCAAGAACCGGGCAACAGGTGGGCAACAAAAAGACGTTGCCCACCCTACGACTACTTCAAAATCGACAATTTTGATGAATCACCAGATATCAGGATGAACTTGGTCTTTTTATCCGTTTATTTCGCGTATCCGTTGTACTACTTATACAGACAACAGGTGGGCAACAAAAAGACGTTGCCCACCCTACGACTACTAATGGCACGCACGATAGAAATTTTGGTTGTGTAAGCACAGGGCAACAGGTGGGCAACAAAAATACGTTGCCGGCCCCCTACGGATGCTATCCCTTCTTAGGGATAGTATCCGTTTGAACATAGAAATTTTGGTTGTGCAAGAACCGGGCAACAGGTGGGCAACAAAAAGACGTTGCCCACCCTACGACTGTGTAGGATGGTTTCAAACGGATACTATCCCTAAGAAGGGATAGCATCCGTAAAATCACTACATGTACTGGACTACCAATTGTTGTACTCAATTGTTGTACTCAATTGGTCGTACTGCTTAAAGGAGCTCAGAACAATAATTTCAATTAGAAACCTTCAAGGTTTTGGAAACCTTGAAGGTTTTGCCCTAGACAAAGAGGAACCCAAACATGAAACATCTCGCACTATTCAGCATGACGCTGCTGTCTAGCTTACCAACACCGGAAGTTGCGGCCAGCAATATTGACACCAACCATAAATTTGCGTGGAGTAGCAACGCCGGCTGGGTGAATTTCCGCACTAGCCACGGTGGTGTGACCGTTTATCCGGACCATTTGGAAGGTTACGCTTATGCCGGGAATATCGGTTGGATTAAGCTGGGCAGCTATAGTAGCGGTGGCAAGCATACTTATGCGAATACGGCTGATAGCAATTGGGGGGGTCAACCACGACAACGCGGGCAATCTGTCTGGTTATGCTTGGAGTCCGCAAGTGGGCTGGATTAATTTTAATAGCCGTGATCGCCGCGTGAGCATTGATCGCACAACTGGGGAATTTAACGGCTACGCTTGGTCTGGTAATATCGGCTGGATTCACTTTAACAATAGCAGCCAGGCTTATAAAGTGCGGGCCGAACTCTCTGAAGATAGCGGCAGCGTCACACCACCTCCCCCAGATAGCGGCGATATCACACCGCCTTCTGACGGCATAGGCCAGGCTATTCTTATCGCAGCCAGCGGCGCGCATAAGCAAAACAGCTTATTTCGCCTGAGCGAAGAACTGACTCGGCGCATGTACCGTGTTCTCAAACAGCGCGGTTATAGCGATGAACAGATTGTCTATCTGAACCCTAAAACCTGGCAAGACGTGGATGGTGATGGTTTGGATGATGCCGTGGTGGATAATGACTTATTTGATCCGGTCGCAGCCCTAGAAGCGGCCTTTAACCAAGCGGCCACGTTACAAGCTGGACAACAATTTATCTTGTATATTCATGGACATGCGTTGCAAAATAAATTCAAAATCGCGCGTGATTACTGGCTACCGGCGAGCGAATTGCGTCGATTGCTGGACAAAGTGCCCACCGACGTACCACAAGTGATTATCCTGGATAGCTGCTATTCTGGCTCTTTCATCGATGAGTTATGCGGCACCGCAGCGCAACGCATCATACTCACCAGTTCCGATGAGCAAAACACCGCTTGGAACGTCCAGTATGAGAATTTCTCTGACACGTTGATTCGTAGTCTGCGACGCGGTGCCGATCTGAAAACGGCCTTTTTAGCAACCGAGGATTTGATAATAGGTGATCCAAGACTCTTTGGTGAACAACGTCCACAATTGGATGATGATGGTGATTGTGTTTATACCAGTCACGATGGTCGTCGTGCGGCCCGAACCGTGTTAGGTAATGAAGGTATGCGTCAAGCCGATGCGCCAGAAATCATTGACGTACACTCACCGCTGATATTGGCTGAGCAACAAGTGGAAGGCGTGTTATGGATAAGAACTTCCCCCAGCGGCGAACACATCAAGCGCGTTCGTGCGGTACTGATTCGGCCCGGCACCCAAAGCATCAACTATCAAGGTGAAGGCACCGATTTTGGGCGGGAAGAACTAGACCTGGGTTATAACCCAGTTCAAGATCGTTATGAAGCGGTGTACAGCCACTTTCGCCAAGGCGGGCAATGGCGCATTTTGTATCAGGCACAAGGCCAAGATGGCACTTGGTCAGACAGCGGCGTTGGCGAAGTACAGGCCAGCGGCGTACTCGCACCGGTCACGGTGACAGCCAGGATGAATCAATCCAGTTATCAAATTGGCGAATACTTGAGCTTTAAGCTAGACATTAAAGCCGAATTGACCCAACCCGGCCCTTATGATGTGTATGCAGCGATTGTGTTTCCGCCCGGCTATTTTGTGACCATTGCTTATCCAATAAGCTTTAGCTTGCCGGGCGCAATACAGGTTTATCGCAACGAGGTGATGGTGTCGGAACCCAAAACGTTTTCTATTCTGGATTTAGAGATACCGCAAGGCATTGCGCCCGGCACTTATAATGGTTGCGGGGTTGTGGCTGCGGCAGGCAGTGATCCTTGGCAAGAAACTAATTGGATAGATATACATTGCAAGGATTTTTTGGTGCGTTGATTCGTGCAAGGTACGCCTTGCACTCCTGAGAGTTGTCAACGACTCCTTTTTTGTTTCCGCCATTCCCAAGGCGTTTGATGCAAACCCGGTTCTGACCATATTCCCAATTTGGCATCAATCGCCTCTTTTTCGGCCGCTTTATATTCTGGGTTTTCACAGTAAGCGTCATAAACAGCTGCTTTGCCGGCTTTAACTTGGGCAAGGTTTAAGTTGACATCGCCGCTATACACTTCTCCCACAATCCGCCCATAGCGATCCTTGTCAAGCTCAACTAATATCACCGTATTGCCGGCGATAGAACGCAGGTAATCGCGTGCTTGAATACTCCAAGGTTTTTGCCGCATTTCCGGGGTATCAATGCAGTGCATACGCACTTTCGTTTTCTCGGTTTCTCCCGAACATTGCAAAGTCATGCTGTCGCCATCGTAAATCTTTAACACTTCGCATACTTTATCGGCTTTTCCGAAACATTGCAAAGTGATTATGTCGCTATCGTAAATCCTGAACACTTTGCATTGGTCAAAGGTATAGAGTTTAGCACTCAGTGCTTGTTTATCTTCTTCTGTTTCAAATTCAATAGCAGGGATTGTGAGAACAAAATGATCCTTCTCATCAGTCGTCAGCGTAGTCACATCTTGTGCATGGCTTATTGTTCCAAATGCACATAACGTTAAAGCAGTGATTGTTTTATGCATACTTTTTTCTTTGAATAAATAATTTGATAATGTCATATTATCAGGAGTACAAGGCGAACCTGGTACGAAAATGCGACGTTGCCTTTCATTCGTTTCAGGCGAACCTTGTTAAAACAAACGGATACTATCCCTAAGAAGGGATAGCATCCGTAAATTTAAAACAAACGGATACTATCCCT
>QNER01001018.1 GCA_003646175.1 Candidatus Parabeggiatoa sp. nov. 1 | reverse complement strand
TTTTCTTTATAACCCTTTGATGTTATTGATTTCACGGCTTTCAACTCAAGGCGAGACGCTTCTAACCGGTACTATCCAAGTACCGGGATAGCATCCGTCGCGCAATAGTGGTACCGAAACATGAGTTATTATTTATATTAGGCATGCAATTCAAATCAGGGTGACACCGGTGGCACAAGCCATTAGACTTGTCCCTTAACCTTAATAATCATTTTTGGAACTGTGATTTATGTGAAATTGGAAGGGGTGTTGCCTCTCTGTTTAATAACTCATGTTACGCACAACGCTTCAAAATGAGTCCAGAGGGCAACCATAAAGGATTTACCTACATTTAGTAATGTATTTTAGGGGCAATCCTTCGCGGTTGCCCCTTTCATTTAACAGCCAGGAGAAATCTCAAATCGCGAATAACCAATGGCGGCCTTCGCATTTCATTTAACGGCCAGCAATAATCTCAAATCGCGAATAACCAATGGCGGCCTTCGCATTTCATTTAACGACCAGCAATAATCTTAAATCGCGAATAGCAAACAACGGCCTTTGCATTTCATTTAACGGCCAGCAATTATCTCAAATCGCGAATAGCAAACAAGGCTCTTCGCATTTCATTTAAAAACTCTTATGACGCACAACGCTTCAAAATGAGTCCAGAAGGGCAACCATAAAGGATTGCCCCTACATTTCGTTATATATTGGCAATCCGTCGCGAAAGCCCTTTCACCAAACATCATCATGGTATGGAACTTTCCGCTTTATTGCACAAACTGTGACATCGTCGAAGCAATGTGCGTAACATCAGTTAATAATATGTATTAAAGGGGCATGGTTTTAAAGCCCCAACGGGGCTATATTAATATAGCCAGTGTAACTACCTATCACCAAAATCACCGTTCATTGAAAAAACGCTATTCGCGCTAAAAAAGTCTATATCGAACGCTTTTGAACCATGCTTTATATCCTATCAAAAGAAAGGCGTATTAAAACATACTACTAATTTGTTTGCAAGATTTAGATTTTAATAAAACTTGATGTTCAAGTTAGAATTTGCTAACTAACTTATATAGCCATAACCTATTGAAAAATATATATTATTTTTTAAGACCGCTGAATTTTGCCATCGCCCTTTTTGTGTGGCTCTTCATTAATTATGGCAGTATCTGACTCGATTTTAAAACGTCAAAGGGTTAAAAAACTTTGAGTGAAACGTTAAACTCAGGTTTTGTTATCATCAAAACAGTTCACAACCGAAAATAAGTTTTACCTCTTTTATTTTTAAGATTATTTACCTATATTAGAATATTATTAAACTCTAACTTGAACATCGAGTAAAAATTATTAATTAAATAATTTACGCTATGCTCAACTTTAATTGCTAAATCATTGATTTTTATAGTAGGGTGGATATCGTAGCGCGTCTCCACCAAAACTTAAAAAGCACTGAGTGGGGCTAATGGTAATGGCACGCACGATAGGAGCTAAGGTAACTCCAAAAAATTAACATACCAGAAAAATTCTAAATCACCTTCTAAATCACCTATCAACCCCTAAGGGGTTTTCAGGCTAAAGTTTCGCTTCGCTGTACTTCAGCTTGAAAATGTGAATAGCCCCAGGTGCAACCTGGGGGAGAAATAGAACCCAATTAATATTATTAATTGGGAGTTACCTAAGTGCGGGGCTGGGCGGGGTTTGCAACCCCGCTGGCAACGTTTTATTACAAACGTTGCGGTAGTCCCTACAAACCAATAAAGGTGTTCAAACCATGGGAATTGGGATTTGGAATTGGGATTTGGGATTTGGGATTTGAGATTTTGTCACTAATCGCTTGCTTTGGTGAGATGATTTCAACAGCCAATAAAGACATTTCCGGCATTTTCAGATCATCATCATCATCATTAAAGCCGACGCTGTTAGGATAAAGACAAATGTCTGGTATGATTTCAGTCCAAATTGGCTCAAGTCCATTTGACTGGCATCCAGACTTAACTCAACAAAAGGGGTAAATCTCTCATCATTAGAGAGTAAGCCGGTTATCCAAGCTTGCGTAACGCTATGGATTCTTGACGGCATTTATCGAATCTCATCATCTTGATATTCGTCAGTTTCAATCTCTTCTATCAATTCATTCATATTTCACCCCGTCTCAATAAATCTAAATAAAGCACAACGAATTTGCTTCATTACCGAATAGGGGATGGTGAAGTCAATGCCTTTGTACCAAAAATTCCCTGACTGAAAAATTCGCTGATTTGAGAATTCGTTTATTTCTGGGATCAAAGTACTCAACTGATAGGTGGTAAAGTTGAATCCCCTTAATCTTGAGTTTCATTGGGCTATTCACATTTATTGAAGTTATATCCGTATGTCTGGCAGAAATGGTTATAAGCTGTTCTAATAACTCCATAGCCGCAGGCACGAGTTATTCATAACTATTTGAACATAAAGCATTCTTTGAAGGAACCACAGGCTCTTCACAGATATAAATCTTCCTTCAAAAAGTCAATGACTTTGCCACAATCTTTTTATTTCTCTTGACGATAATGATAGGTTTCACACGGATTTTTTCCGGTTCATCAACAAATTAACCAGTCATAATCAAATCCACTTGAGCCGGTTCCATCATTTCCTTGATGATTTTTGTGATCCTTTCATTGGGTGTCACCATAGGATCAAATACCAGATCATTCAGTCTATTAACATTTTCTGCGGTGTCCTTGATTTTAACCTACCACTCAAATATCTCTTGAATTGGCAAACGAATGTCCATAACTTCATCAATCGCTTCAACATTTTTAGCACCAAAGGATGTGAACTCATTCGGTTTGGAATAAACCGTTACGGTTTCAGTTGGCGGGATAACCAACCAACAAGATTTAACACCCAGCGCAAAATAGGCTTTAATTTTGGCGACAAGGCTAGAAACGCTTTGACTTGGCGATAGAATTTCTATTGCCAACAATGGCATTTCTGGCATTTTCAACAGATCCTCGCCTCGTTCAGTTCGTCGTTCCCCTTTTAGATAGAGACACACATCGGGAATAATTTCATCTTTGGCCTTCAGTCCAAATTGGCTTAAATCGATTTGACTCGCATCTAGGCTCAACTCAACCTTGACTCTGAATCTTTTATCATTCATTAAATAATAGCCCCGTTATTTGACCCTGTGCAGTGCTGTGACTTACCGATGGCATCTCTTGTTCCTCATCTTCAAGAACTTCAGTTTCAAATTCGATGACTTCGCTCATTTTATAACTCCATAAGTGCTTGTTTTTGCAGAAAATTTGGTAGTGGCACAATTTTTAGGAGTCCAAACTTTAGTTTGGGTAAGTGGACCAAACTAAAGTTTGGACTCCTAATACCCGCAAAAGTTGTTAATTATGATTACCTGTGCGACCCGTTCACTGCGAAAATGGCGTAAAGCTATATAAACAGGGGACTTAAGAGAAATCTTAAGGATAACTTAAATGATGTGTGCTTGAAAGTAAGCACCAGGCGTACAGCCGCCTGAG
>QNER01001017.1 GCA_003646175.1 Candidatus Parabeggiatoa sp. nov. 1 | reverse complement strand
GTAACTACTCAGCCCTGAAAGGGCGCTTTATTAAAGCCCAGGGCAACGCCCTGGGAACTGAGGTAACTACTCAGCCCTGAAAGGGCGCTTTATTAAAGCCCAGGGCAACGCCCTGGGAACTGAAAGGTTTTTTAAAACGGGTTTTTGATTTCAAATGGCTGTCAGAAATTCTATCGCTTACCTATTACCCATTACCAAGCCTTTCCCAAAATTGATGACAATCAAAAATGATTAATATTCTAATGCTCAAAAATAATCGTCAACAAACGTTCCAATGCCCCCCGATTTTTTGTCACAAATAATCGCCCTTTCTCCCCCGTTTGCTTTTTGAGTGTCGCATCGCTTAAATACATTTTGACGGCCTTGGCTAATTGCATCGCGTCATTCACTTGGTGAGCGGCCTGCGCTTCTAATAGTCTGCGACAGATTTCTGCACATTCAAAAACATGAGGTCCCATGATAACGGGTAAGCCAACGGCCGCCGGCTCCAATAAATTATGCCCTCCAATCGGTACTAAGCTCCCTCCAACAAAGGCCACATCACAAGCCACATAAAGTAAAGGTAACTCGCCCATCGTATCGCCCAAATAAATGTCGGTTTTGGGACTGACATCGCCTGCACTCCGCCGAGCCACTAAAAATCCCCGCTGCTGACATAAAGCCGCAACTCGATTAAAACGTTCAGGATGGCGTGGCACTAACATTAAGAGTAATTGATTAAAGGCTTGTTTTAATTCAGAAAACGCATCCAGTACCGCCGCCTCTTCACCCTCATGAGTACTTGCGGCAATCCACACTGCCCGCTCTGTTCCCCATTGGCAGCGTAACAATACCGCTTTTTCAGAAACATCCGCTGGTAAACGGGTATCAAACTTAATACTCCCGGTGACATGTACTTTGGTTGGCGATGCACCCAACTCAATAAAACGCGCTGCATCAACTTCCGTTTGAGCCGCCACCGCTGTCACATTCGCTAACATTTTCCGTGTCAAGCCAGCAATGTGTTGATATCCGGCCGCGGAACGATCCGATAATCTGGCATTGGCGAGAATCACCGGTATGGATCTGGCTCGACAGGCTGATAATAAATTAGGCCACAATTCCGTCTCCATCAGAATCAGCAAACGTGGTTGCGTGCGGGCCAAAAACCGAGCGATTGCCCCCGGTAAATCGTAGGGCAAATAAACATGCCACACGCTATCACCAAACACTTCACGCACACGTTGTGAACCGGTGGGTGTCATGGTGGTGACAAGTATGGATTGTTCCGGAAAACTGGTTCGCAAAGCTTGAATCAGTGGCACGGCAGCTTGTACTTCTCCCATTGAAACGGCATGTATCCATAAGTTTTGCGGAACGGGTAATATCGGACAAAAGCCAAAACGTTCAGCCCAACGTTGCCAATAGGCCGGGGATTGCCTACCACGCCAGAGCAAACGTAACAATATCAGGGGGACAAGTAAATAGAATATAAAAGTGTAAATAAAACGCATGGTTGTTGTCATTTGAGCGAGGTAGAATGTGGGTAGTCCTGTACATGTAGTGATTTTACGGATGCTATCCCTCTGAGGGATAGTATCCGTTTAAGTGTCATCACTACTTTTACTGGACTACCAGAATGTGAAACGATAACGGCAGGGATTGGTTAGAAAAAACGACGGGGATTGTATGTTTCGGCAAGCTCAACAACCTAATAAGAAAGGATTGATAACAAAGGATGATTCCTCGCGAGGGACACAAGAATGATCGCTAACACTTAAAACGGATACTCTCCCTTCTTTTTGGGATAGTATCCGTCACGATTTTAAATCACAATTGGCTGCATTGCCACCCGTTGGTTGCGTGGACTAAATAGCCATTTTCAAAAACATTACAATCGGCTTAATAGCTAATAGATCATTATGACAATATTTTTTAGAAAGAGGAATTGATACATCTTTTCAATAATTCACTTTTCAGACGACAAACCGATAACAAGAACGTTTTGCCTTCACCCATTATTGATTACCCATTAGAGTTTTCCGAAAATAAGGAAGGGTTTTATGAATTTGGCGGCTTGTTTTTATTGACTAAAAAATTATTTACGGACAAATCTATTATATATCTGGGAATGGGAATATGCGGGTAGGATGGAATATCACAATTGGCTACAATATTGCCGCTATTCATTCAAACTAGGCGGACAGTGTTTATTAAAGGCGGTGCATTGCCGTCTCACCTGCCAACTCCCCCACCAATAACTACAAGGATTATTTATAAAAAAGGATAAGGCGTGGGCAAGCCCATCAAAGGGTAAGGTAACTCCCAAATAATAATATACCAGTTCCCCAGGTTCCACCCTACTCTATGCACATAACTTTTAAGCGTATGATTTCTCTATTTTTTCAAATTGGGTTGGTGGGATCGCTCAGCTGTACCATTTTTGGGTGTTTTGGAATTCTAACAGCCCGCTTACTGGCCCCCTACGAAGAACTTGTGTGCATAGAGTAGGGTGGAACCTGGGGGAGAAATCTTGAAGGATTGTTGATGAGAAGGTTTTTTCAAAGGACTCAAATTTGCAATGCAGCAGTTTTAAAGATGAGGTGATGTCTTTTAATGTCTAATTATGGGTAGCTTTGTCTAATTTTCAAGTAGCCGTTAAATTGCTCCATTGCCGTATCCCCTGTATACATCCAGAATCAAAATAAATCCCATCGCGCACTCACAATGGCTTACATTAGCTTATTCCCCTATCACGCGGGATTCCGCCTCGTTGGGGTTTGTTGTCAATTGGCGTGTTGTTCCCGTGTCATGCTCAATAACTAACTACAAGGATTGTATATAATAAAGGATTAGTGCCTACCCATCAATCGCTTCAATCACAATAACACCATCAGGAGTCCAAACTTTAGTTTGGGTTGTCAGGAGTCCAAACTTTAGTTTGGGCTGTCAGGAGTCCAAACTTGACGGTTTCATTCTTAAATCATTAATTATTCTTACAAATTATAAAAACCACTTTCCAAACTCAAGTTTGGACTCCTCTATTGACGGGCACAGGAGTCCAAGATTTATCTTGGAACAAACTCAGGAGTCTCTTCTCTTGACGGGTACAGGAGTCCAAGATTTATCTTGGAACTGCCAAACTAAAGTTTGGACTCTTCAAAGACATTGGCGTGTTCTGGTGTAATGCAACTACAAGGATTGTTTAATCGAGGCGGATTAGTGCCTACCCATCAATTGCTTACAAAACTTGACAAACCCATAAATCCGTCTGTCAAAAATCCCTTATTATATACAATCCTTGTCGTTATTTTGATTGTTATTCACAATCGGCGACTTTGCCGCTATCCATTCAAACCTCGTGTTCATTCGTTTCAGGCGAACCTTGTACGAAAAAACGGCGCAATTAAACCTTAAAACAGGAGTACAAGGCGAACCTTGTACGAAAAAACGGCGCAATTAAACCTTAAAACAGGAGTACAAGGCGAACCTTGTACGAAAAAACGGCGCAATTAAACCTTAAAACAGGAGT
>QNER01001016.1 GCA_003646175.1 Candidatus Parabeggiatoa sp. nov. 1 | reverse complement strand
TATTACATGCCTCTGGTTGGTTTGAAGACATGATGGAATTGTTATACTGAAATTGACGGTTAAAATGTGGGCCAGGTTTTGAAATGATAAGTCTTGGTTTTGTTAATGGCCCTCAATTCAAAGGCTATTTATTAGACATGCGGATTAAGGGTTGAATTAATTATTATGAAATCAAGGATTTATAAAAACTTCTGATTGAGAAGTTATAGAAAAAATATAACGCAAAAGGCGCAAGTGACGCAAAAGGCGTAAGTTTTATAAGTTATTGATTTTATAAGATTCAATTTAACCCTTAATTCGCATTGAAAGTACAACTTCTTTTAGGAATAAATGGATTTTTTAAGTTTAATATTTGAGTTGAAAATCAATACTCAAGCTAATTCAATCCCTTATTTCCAGAACACCTTTTTCAAGTACGTTCCGTATATACTCCTGAAAAAGGCATCGAGTTATTATAAATCGATAATTTTAACGGAAATTTAAGGTTCTGTTTCGTCAAAATTTTCACGGATTTTTCGTTAAGTTCCGTATACAAGATGAAGAAGAGGCCACTGAATGAGAGTGCTGATTATTTCAGAAGATTTTCGTAAAGACCAATACATGCTAAAACCTATTATTGAGGCCATGTTCAAAGCACTCGGTAGGCCCCGTGCCAAAATTCTTGTCTGTAAAGAGCCACTACTTAGGGGCGTAAGTCAAGCATTAGACTTTGAAAACATTAAATAAATTATTGACCGTTATGGTATGGTTGATTTATTTCTGCTATGTGTTGATAGAGATGGAAATACCACTAGGCGTGCTAAACTAGATAATATTGAGGGAAAAGCGAGGGAAATCTTACCCGATAAGAAATTTTTCTTAGCCGAAAATGCGTGGCAATAAATTGAAGTCTGGATTTTAGCCGGGCATCAGCTACCAAGCGAGTGGCGTTGGCAAGACATTAGACAAGAACGTGATCCTAAAGAAGCTTATTTTCTACCGTTAGCTCAAGAACGTGGTGTACAAGATGGCCCCGATCAGGGTCGAAAAACGTTAGCATTAGAAGCCGCCAAGCGTTACCCACGCATCAGACAGCTTTGCCCAGAAGATATACAAAACTTAGAGCAACGCATTAAAGAAGTAGTGGATGGCTCAAACTGATAAGGATCGAAAACCAACACTCAAATAAAGTTCCAGGAGTCCAAACTTTAGTTTGGCTGGAGTCCAAACTTTAGTTTGGCTGGCGATAAATCGCCTACTACAAACCACAAACTACAAACTACAAACTATGCGAATCAACAAAATACAATTGAAAAACTTTAAAGGATTTGATGAAAAAGAATTTCATTTTAATCCGCAATTTAATGTGCTGATTGGTGATAATGGTACCGGCAAAACGGCGATTTTGGATGCGCTTGCTGTGAGTGTCGGCTCGTATTTGTTAGGGATTGGACAGGCGCAAGCCAGATCAATTTATCAAGAGGATATCAGGCGCAAAGATTTCGGAGATTCGTTAGAGCCTCAATTGCCGGTTATCGTTAGCAGCGAAGGTGAAATTGAGGAGCGAAAAATAAAATGGCAACGCAGTAAAAAAAATTTTGAAGGTAGAACCACTGTCAAAGAGGCAAGGGAATTAATCGAGATTGCCAAATTTCATACTCAACAAGTCAGTGATGGAAAGCCGGTTATTTTACCGGTCATTTCTTATCATGGCACCGGCAGACTCTGGAAAGAACGGCGACAAACAATTAACACTCGCCCAAAAGCTTCTCGCATGAGTGGCTATTTTAATAGTTTAGAACCGGCTTCGAGCAGTAAAATATTTTTAGAATGGTTTAAAACGATGGAAATTGCTTCCATCCAGAAAAAAATAGACACCACTCGCATTGAGGTTGTCAAAAACGCCATTATTAATTGTATCCCAGACTTAGAAGCGGTTTTTTTTGATGTCATAGAAGATACTTTAGTGAGTGTCAAAATGGACGCGGATAAACGACACACCCTTCATTATGACTTATTAAGCGATGGTTTTAGAAATATGATCGGTATGGTTGCTGACATTGCCTATCGTTGCGTCACGCTGAATCCTCATTTGAACGAACAAGCCCTGGCAAAAACTTATGGCATTGTTTTAATTGATGAAATTGACCTGCATATTCATCCAAAATGGCAAAAACGAGTCGTGAATGACTTAAAAAATACTTTTCCTATGATACAATTTATCGCCTCCACCCATTCGCCTTTTATTGTACAATCTCTACAAAGCGATGAAGTGCTTAATCTTGACAAAGCAACTGATAGCGACTTTTTCAGAAAAAGCATTGAAGAAATCGCAGAAATGGATATGGGTGTACCCGACGTAGAAAGAAGTCAGCGCTTCAAAGATATGATGAAAGTGGCCGAGCGGTATTACCAACTTTTGGAAGAAGGCAAAAATAGTGAGGATGATACTCAGGTTAGACAAATTAAAGCCGAATTAGATCAATTATCAAGGCGGTACAGTGACGATCCTGCTTATACGGCCTTTTTAAACATGGAAAGATTAGCCAGACTTGGACCATAAACTGATGAGACCCATTGAAAGAGGCCCTTGTCCAAAAGACCCTAATACGAATACTGATAAAGTCTATAAAACCTACACCGAGGCAAGACGAGACTTGATTGATAGATTAGGGGAATATTGCTCTTATTGCGAAATGAGGCTCAATGCCTCTTTAGCCGTTGAGCATGTTCAACCGAAAAGACATCATCCAAACTTGGAATTAGAATGGCACAATTTTTTATTGGCTTGCACCAACTGCAATTCTACCAAAGGGAGTCAAGATATTGCTTTGGATGCTCACTATTGGGCCGACGTTCATAACACGTTTATGGCCTTCCAATATGTTGAAGGCGGTAAAGTGGTGGTGCATCCGGGTTTGACAAAAGCGCAAAAAGCTAAAGCGAAAAGAACGATAGAACTGGTAGGACTAGACAAAACACCAGACAAACCTGATGCTTCAGACAGAAGATGGCAAAACAGAAAAGAAGTTTGGGAAATTGCAAAAATTAATCTGAAACGCTTAGAAAATACCACTGATAAAACCAATTACGCCAAAGCGATTGTTGATATGGCGAAAGGTTATGGATTTTGGTCAATTTGGGTGGCTGTGTTTATAAATCATCCTGAAGTATTGCAAGGACTTATGACTGAATTTATCGGCACCTATCAAGCTTGTTTTGATAAAAACAACCATTACGCGCCCATTTCGAGAACAAATGATTTATAGCCAAACTTTAGTTTGGTAGGAGTCCAAACTTTAGTTTGGCTGGCGATAAATCGCCTACTACAAACTACAAACTACAAACTACAAACTACAAACTATGCGAATCAACAAAATACAATTGAAAAACTTTAAAGGATTTGATGACAAAGAATTTCATTTTAATCCGCAATTTAATGTGCTGATTGGTGATAATGGTGCCGGCAAAACGGCGATTTTGGATGCGCTTGCTGTGAGTGTCGGCTCGTATTTGTTAGGGATTGGAGAGGC
>QNER01001015.1 GCA_003646175.1 Candidatus Parabeggiatoa sp. nov. 1 | reverse complement strand
GATTCTGTTCAATTTGAAAACGAGGCAGATAAAAAGGCTATTTTAGCGCGATATCAACACGCTATTATGGCTAAATATCAAGAAGCCTCACAAAATGACCCTGGTAATCCTTGGGTTTATGCCTCTTGGGGAGAACGATTGGCTTTAGAATTTAAGGATTACGCAGGGGCTTATCAAAAACTGGCTATCGCGCAGGAAAAAAACGCCAATTATGCACTGACGTATGCCATTTGGGGAAACGCGCTGCAAAAAGAGGGAAAACAACTGAAGGATGCCAAAAAAACATCGTGGCGAGAAAAATATCAGGCCGCTGTTGAGCAATATGAACAGGCGGTTAAACTGGATTCCAGTATTGCTTGGATGTATGGCAATTGGGGATGGGCCTTATACCATTTAGGCGAATACGAAAAAGCCTTTACTCAATATCAAAAAGCCAAGAAACTACAGCCGAATGAGTGGTCGAATGACAATGGCTTATGTCTCGCTTTACACAGGTTAAACCGATATGAAGGCGTGATAACCGCCTGTCAAGAAGCCTTAGTCAAAAAACCCGAACATCATTGGAGCCGTATCCGACTATTAGAAGCATTTTTGATGCAAAATAAATGGCAAAACGCTTTAACTGAATGTCAAACGCTTTTGGCATCACCCGATATCAAGCAAGGCGCGAAAGCCTCTGCTTATGCCCTTTGTGGCGTAACACAGTTAAAACTGAATCAAGTTGAAGTGGCGATGAAAAATTGTCAAACGTCTCTAACCCTGTATCAGGACGAAGATTTTGCTTATTGGTGTTTTGGAGATGCCTTCATGTTGCAAAAGCAACCCGCAGCGGCCGCCGCGCTATATGAAAAAGCGGTGGATTTAAAACCTGAAAAAGCCTTTTACTATTATAAATGGGGAGAAGCCCTCGCTGAATCGCAACAATATGAACAGGCTATCCTGTCATTTCAAAATGCCATTCAATTTGATAACGGCCGTAATTTGAGCCAACAAGTTCAGGCGCTTTTGGAAAAAGCGCAGCAATTAATTTCTATGAAAAGCGATGCAAAATAAATTTTGCACTCCAATCGCAATTTTACGCAAATACAACATTTTTTAACACCAATACCGACTCATTAATGAAAAATTCATCTCAACTCACAACGCCCTCTTGCCCTTTTCTCGCCGCTGGTAAAATTGAAATTGGGGGGCCCTTTATTGGGCGTACCGAGGAACTTAAATATATTGTTAATCGTATGCGAAGTTCACACCCCACCAGTGTCAGTGTCGTGGGGGAAAAACGCTTGGGTAAAACGTCTTTGCTTTATCGTTTTTCGCAAACTTGGGCCGAACGGGTAGAAAACCATGATAAATATGTGGTCATTTATTTCTCTTTAGAAAATCCCCATAGCAAAGAGGAAATGAAATTTTATGCCTGGGTGGCGAATACGCTGCGTGCTTGTTCACAAGTGAAAAATAATGCGGCCTTGGATAAGGCTTTGAAAAGGGAAGTTTGGAATCGGGAAGTGTTTGAAGAGGCTTTAGGCGATTGGAAAGCCTTAGGCGTTTTGCCGGTGTTATGCTTAGATGATTTTGACGCGCTGTTAAAAAATAGCGCCTTTGATGATGGCTTTTATGAAAATTTACATTATTTGATGACGCATAATTATTTAATGTTAGTCATCGCGTCTTTTGAACAGTTGCGGGTTTATAAAAAAACTTACGCTTTAACGTCGTCATTTTTCAATCTCGGACACACTTTATTTCTGAAAACGTTTAACGAAGCCGAAGTCACTGAGTTACTCTGTTTAAAAGATAGTTTAGGGCAAGCCGTGTTATCGACTGATGAACAACAATTAGCCCGTCATTGGGGTAAAGATCATCCGTTTTTATTGCAATTAGCGGGGCATAGTCTTTATGAAGCGAGACAACAGGGTAAAAGTCAGACGTGGGCTAAACAAGAATTTGAGAAGCAAGCGCAAAATGCCCCGGCTTTTAATCGAGAACGTTTGAAAAAACCGGTGCGATGGTTGACCAAATATTCGCAGCGGCTTCCTAGATTTATGGTTTCTCTGATTGATATCACGGGTAATTGGTCAACGCGCATTAATGCCCTAACATTCATAGTGTTATTGATATTGTTTATCGTGGGCGCCATTACTTGGGATACACTGAAAGAAAAAGTGCAACTTTTTTTTGCTTTTTTTGGGATGTAATTAATACTCAGAGTACTTTGGCTCTGGGGATTGAACGGATGGCTTGATCGGTATTTTGAGCCGCAAGTCATCCTCTCATAAAGATATTGGGCTTTTGTGCTGGGTTTCATGAAGAGCCGATGAATGGAAAACTCCCCCTCATCAATCCGTTAAATCCCCATATCCCCTGTACTTTGGGATGTCATTAATACTGAGAGTACAACGGATGACGTGGATAAACGGATTAAAACGAGGCTTAGCCGGCACTTATCTTTCGTAGCTATTTGAAAACCATCCACGTATAATAAATCATCAAAGATCGTTAAGCCTTATTCGTTTATCCACGTCATCCGCTGTACTCAATCAGTTAATCCATAAACCCATTCAACCCTATTCAACCCACTCACCACCCAGGAAAAACACATGCGCCAAGGCTTTTCAACCTACCTACAAGAATGCCTCCGCCTCCTCTATTGGACTTATTTCAAGCCCTACACTTTTCGTCAATGGCTACGAGAAATTCATCCCACGCTAGATATTTACGACAATCCCTTTAAAGATCGTGCAGCCTTTGCAGACAATCCACGCCTAAAACGGTATGCCGATCAAGTGGCATGGCTAACTTTGCTCACCCCTTTTGTCATTGCTTTTTTGGTTGCTATGCCATACAGCTTATATAGTGAGAAACCATTTCTATGGAGTAAAAGTTTACTCTTCTTATGTGGATGGAGTTTGGGCGTTTTATTAGCCACTCATTTCAACCCAAAACTTCAAGAATGGTTATATAAAATTGTAGTTTATGGTTTTGGAATCCTATTGCTTTGGCTATTCGGTATATTACCTAAAGTCATTTCCATATTTCCTAATGGAGAAACTTGGGTTATTCAGATTGCTATTTTTTTCCAAGCTATAATGGAAAATATGACAGTCATATATCCATTAGCATTCGGTGTAGCACTCGGTGTAGCAAACGGTGTAGCATTCAATGTAGCAATCAGTGTAGCATTCAGTGCAGTGATCGGTGTAGCATTCTGTGTAGCAATCGGTGCAGCATTCGGTGTAGCAATCGGTGCGGCAATCAGTGTAGCAATCGGTGTAGCATTCGGTGTAGCAATCGGTGTAGCATTCGGTGTAGTATAAGGCGTAGCATACGGTGTAGCATTCGGTGTAGCAATCGGTGTAGCAATCGGTGTAGCATTCGGCGTAACCTTTATCGCCGGGGTATTACGTCTATGCTTCTGGCTCCCAGAATTGATTTGGATGCTCGGATTGAATTTTCTGCCCATTCGGCCTAGCAAAGCCCTTTGTTATCTGCCTACCTATTTTGATGAACTGATTAT
>QNER01001014.1 GCA_003646175.1 Candidatus Parabeggiatoa sp. nov. 1 | reverse complement strand
GTAGCGGTGCCGCTGGTGGTTACGGCGGCAGCGGTGGTGGTGCCGGTGGTGGTAGCGGTGCCGCTGGTGGTTACGGCGGCAGCGGTGGTGGTGCCGGTGGTGGTAGCGGTGCCGCTGGTGGTTACGGCGGCAGCGGTGGTGGTGCCGGTGGTGGCAGCAGTGCCGGTGGTGGCAGCAGTGCCGGTGGTGGCAGCCGTTACGGTGGTAGTGGTGCCGGTGGTGGCAGCAGTGCCGGCGGTAGTAGCCGTTATGGTGGTAGTGGTGCCGGTGGTGGCAGCAGTGCCGGCGGTAGTAGCGGTTACGGTGGCAGCGGTGCCGGTGGTAGTAGCCGTTACGGTGGTAGCGGTGCCGGTGGTAGTCCCGGTTCGGCGGCTTCCTCACAAGAACTCTCGCGGCTGCAAGGAGAACTGGCCCGTAAAAATCAAGAACTTGCTACACAAAGGGCTACTATTCAAAACGAACGGTCCAAGAGTATCAATCTGGAAAACCAAACCGCTCAAGCCAAAGCGGATCGGGATAAAGCCATCGCAAATATGGAATCGTCTTCCGCCAGAGGCGGTTCGCTGGCAGCGTTCCCACCCAATGCAGAAGCCGGTGAATGCTACGCACGAGTGCTTATTCCACCTAAGTATAGAAATGAAACCAAGCGTATCCTGCTAAAAGAACCTTCCACTCGTACGGATATCGTTGTTCCAGCCCAATATCGGTGGGAAAACAAGCGCGTACAAGTCAAAGAACCCAGTGAACGTATTGAGACGGTTCCGGCCAAGTACGATTGGGTTAATGAGCGTGTGATGGTCAAAGAACCCAGCGAGCGTATTGAGACGATTCCGGCCCAGTACAAGTGGGTTGATGAGCGTATAGTGGTCAAAGAACCCGGTGAACGTATTGAGACGATTCCGGCCCAGTACAAGTGGGTTAATGAACGTATGACGGTCAAAGAACCTGGTGAGCGTATTCAAACCATCCCAGCCCAATATACGTGGGAGGATAAAAGAGTGTTGGTGCAGGAAGCGGTATCCAAAGTGCAAAAAGTACCGGCCACCTATAAAACGGTGACAGTAAGAGTGCTGGATAAACCTGCCCACACGCAATGGAAAAAAGGCTCGGGCTTGATCACTAAAATTGACGATGAGACGGGTGAAATTATGTGTTTGATAGAAGTACCAGCCACATATAAAACCGTCACTAAGCAGGTGCTAAGCGAACCGTCAAGCACCCGAAGCGTGGATGTCTCCCCGGCCAAGTATCAAACTGTGCGTACCCGGGTTATTAAAAGACCCGCCACCACTCGCACGATCAATGTCCCTGGGGAGTATAAAACCATCCGTAAACGGGTATTGAAGCGGCCCGCCAGCACACGTACGATCCCTATTCCAGCGGAGTATAAAACGGTGCGTAAACGGGTATTGAAGCGGCCGGCACAAACCCGCACAATTGAAGTTCCGCCGGAATTCAAAAATGTGCGTAAAAATGTGTTGAAGTCCCCAGCAACAAGCCGTACTGTGGATATTCCTGCTGAATATAAGACTGTCCGGGTTAAAGTGCTGACGGAGCCCGCGAAAACTCGCGAAGTGGACATTCCAGCGAAGTATAAAACCCTTTCCGTAAAAATTCCGGTGAGCGACTCCAAAATAGAATGGCGTGAAGTGCTGTGCGAAACCAACATGACACCTTCTAATATTCTAAACTTGCAATCTGCGCTAATCGATAGAGGATTCTTGTCTCGCGGCGCAGCTGATGGCGTACTTGGGCAAGGCACTCTAAATGCGGTAGAAAGATACCAACGCAAACACAACCTCTCACGAGGCGGTATCACCGTTGAAACGCTTGATAAATTAGGGGTTAAAACCCGTCGCTAAATTTCAAGCAAGTTTGAGCCAGGTAGTTACACTGGCTATATTAATTTCGCACCGAAGGGGCTTTAAAACATAGCACCAACGGTAATGGCACGCACGATACCTTAACCAGGTAGTTACACTGGCTATATTAATTTCGCACCTTCGGTGCTTTAAAACTTAGCACCGAAGGTGCGTATTATTAAAGCCAGTGTAACTACCTGGAACTCCTATGACTTTTTAGAATAAGGCCAAGCGTGAAAATAGTACACTGATGAAAAACCAAGTTTCTTGAAGGAACTTGGTTTTTTTTTGCGCTATGGTCAGATTAATGTTGAACAGATGTAAGGCACCAATTAAGCTGGTTGCTTAAGCTTAAGGCATTTATTTCACGAAAAACCGTAAAGCGTTGCAAAAACCTTGAAGGTTTCTAACGCCAGTTCTTATTCATGGGTTTAGCCTGATATTCCTAGCCTAAATATTAGCTTTGAGACAAAATAAGGCAACGTTCTTTCCGATCCACACCAATAAACATCGCCTCCACTTCATCACCCTCCTGCAAAACGCTACAAATATCTTTAATTTCTTCATCTGCAAGCTGCGATATCTTGATATAACATTCAACACCCTCAGCAACTTGGAGTATTGCCTTCTTATCTTTGATTTCACTAACCGTGCCTTTGATAAGACTACCTATGGGATATTGAGCGATAAATTCAGATATAGCGTCTCCCTCTAACTGTTTAATCCCCAGAGAAATGCGTTGATGTTCTGGGCTGATATTCAAAACGACAACCTCGATATCTTCACCTTTTTTGTAATGATGTATCGCTTCCTCAGTCGGCATATCCCAAGAAATATCCGATAAATGCACCAAGCCATCAATGCCGCCATCAAGCCGAATAAAAATACCAAAATTTGTAATAGATATGATATTTCCTACCAATTTATCGTGCCTCTTGTGAGTCGCGGCAAATTCTTCCCAAGGATTAGGGAGACACTGTTTAATGCCCAGTGCAATGCGCTGGCGTTTTTCGTCAGTCTCCAAAACCATCACTTCTACTTCATCACCCACTTGGACAACCTTAGACGGATGTACATTTTTCTGAGTCCAATCCATTTCTGACACATGCACTAACCCTTCTATGCCGGTTTCAAGTTCTACAAAGCAACCATAGTCAATCAGCTTAGTTACTTTACCAACCCAGCATGTACCTTCTGGATAACGTTGAACAATACCTATCCAAGGATTTGGCATTAATTGCTTGATGCCCAAAGAAATACGCTTGTGTTTATGGTCAATTTTCAGCACTTTAACGTCTATTTCATCACCAAGATTAACCACCTCTTTAGGATGTTGGACACGTTTCCAAGCCATATCCCTCATATGTACTAAGCCATCAACATAACCTAAATCTATAAAGGCACCGTGTTTTGTGAGTGCCTTGATGACACCACGCAGTACCATGCCTTCTTGTATTTTTTCCCGAAAAATTGTATTAATCGCTCGCTCTGCATTCGATGAATTTTCCGTCGTTGTGTTTTCTGTCATTGTCAATTCTTGGGACTGTGGTGAGATATCCGGCTTTTCTTCTTTGGCTGACAGCGTTGAATCCGAATCCGAAGCCACAAAGTTGTTTCCATTATCTGTTGAGTTCATTTCCGTGCTTCTCTTGAAG
>QNER01001013.1 GCA_003646175.1 Candidatus Parabeggiatoa sp. nov. 1 | reverse complement strand
GAGATGTAACGGGACAGCGAACTCATCAATCCTTTTTTATATACAATCCTTGTAGTTATTCTTTAGAAAATGGGATGGTGGTGTTTAATGGCGAGCGGCCTATCGATGTGCAGGTTAGGACACTGTGAACTTGAAAAGCCGTAACGGATAGCATCCCAGAAAGGGATACTATCCGTGAAATGATTGATTGTATGTAGGGGCAATCCTTTAGGGTTGCCCCTTTTTTGATGGAGTCCAAACTTTAGTTTGGATTTATTCGCTACATTTTTAGATGGATTGACAACATTGGCATCATTCTTGCCTTCGCGCGCGCGTTAATTATATATATATATTTTCGACTCGCCAGTTTTTGGGAGAGAACCCAAAAGCCATAAGCTATCGTTTTTCAGAGGATAGAATCCCGCTCGATGGGATGCTATCCGTGAAACGGCTTTCCAGAAAACTGTTTTGGCTCGGAGTCCAATATTTATCTTGGCTTTCCCAAACTCAAGTTTGGACTCCTGGATTTATAGCATTTCCCGATTGCGTAACACACAATTTTAGTTCCAGGGGCGTTGCCCCTGGCTATATTAATTTCGCACCGAAGGGGCTTTAAAAATATAGCTTGACTTGTGAGTAACACACAAGTTGTATGATGCTCGCCAAGGTTTGGCAAACCTCAAAGGTTTTTCTCAAGGACTTTTCAAAATAACTATAGCTTTCCAGAAAAATTAATTGAATTGTGTTCGCTATAAAAGTTTTTTGTGCACAAAATTCTATAAGAATTGTGAATGCTTCATTAATCATTAACCAATTGTTTTAATTAACTGATGTTATGCACAATGGTTCCACAAGCCAACATGCCTTGGGCTTTAGCCCTAGGCTTGGAAATTCAGTGCGTCACATCAGTTAATTAAGAATTCACAACAGAATTCACAACAGAATTCACACACAAAATTCTACTTGTGGGTAAAAATTAGTCTCAAGAGGAAGTAAAACCCAACGCATCCCCAGCCCTTCTATTGATGTGAGTAAAAAGTCCCCTTTTGAGAAGGGATGAACGGGGTGTGTTAAAAGAGGAGGAGAACATCATGCGTACTTTTATTATTTTACTAACCGCCGTTTTGCTGTTGACGGCTTGTGATGAACAGCAATCGAGTGAAAGTATGACATATGCTATGAACGACACTGCCCTCGAACATGCCAAGAAACATTTGGATGCCAAATACATTTGCCCAATGCACACGCAAATTGTACGTGATGAACCGGGGCGGTGTCCTATTTGTGGCATGAATTTGGTAAAAAAGGAAGTCAAACCTCAGCCACAAAAAACGGCCTTAAAACCTGAAGCCAAAAAACAGTCAGGACACAAACCGGATAAATATCCTACCGTTACCATTCGCCCAGAAATTATCCAAAAAATGGGGGTAAGAACCACAACCGTCGAAAAGGGAACCCTACGGAAATACATTAAAACGGTGGGTTATGTCGCTTATAACGAAGACAAGTTGGTTCATGTTCACCCTCGTTCCAGTGGTTGGGTAGAGAAACTCTATGTTCGACGTAAAGGCGATTGGGTTAAGCGTGGCAAAGCCTTGTTAGAAATGTATTCGCCGGCAGTCTTGGAAGCCCAACAAGATTTTCTAGTCGCGCTGCGCACTAGAATCAAGGGCACCAGTCTTAATCGTGAGCAATATAGGAACGCAATACGCAATCGTTTACATTTATTAGGTGTACCCAATAGCACCATCAAACAAATTGAGCGTCAAAACCAATCCATCAACAACGTTCCTATCTTGGCACCCCGATCTTCGTGAAGGCATGTATGTTACGCCTAGCTTGGAAATGTTCACGATTGTTGATTTATCGACTATTTGGGTGATGGTTGAGGTATTTGAACACCAGTTAGATTGGGTATCGAGAAAATTGAAGGCCGAAATCAGAGTGCCGGCTTTGCCCGGGCGCGTGTGGAAAGGCAAGGTGGATTATGTTTATCCGGAATTGGCACCTCAAACGCGCACTTTAAAGGTAAGACTGCGTTTTGATAATCCTAAAGGGCGTTTAAAACTGAATATGTTTGCCCAAGTAGAGATTCATGGTAAGCCCAAAAAAGGCGTTTTAAAAATCCCACAACAAGCTTTGATTGTGACTGGTGAGCGTGAAAGTGTGATTGTGGCGTTAGGCGAGGGCCGGTTTAAGCCGGTGGATGTCAAAACGGGGATGCGTAGTCAGGGCAAAGTTCTGAAAAAAGGTGAAAAGATTGTGCTATCTGGACAGTTTTTGATTGATTCAGAAGCCAATTTACAGGCGAGTTTTTTGCGGTTTAGTGAAGTGGGGCAGCAATCACTTATGGGAGGACACCAACATTAAACTTGTTCATCCTTTTGAATGAGTACAACGAATTGGGAAATAAACGAAAAAAGGAGTCCAAACTTTAGTTTGGGCAATTCCAAGCTAAAGCTTGGACTCCAGCCAGAGTGGAGGAGTGCAAGGTTACCTTGCACGAATCACCTCACGAGAGTTGTGCAAAGTAACCTGGAACGAAGGTCTTTTTCGTACCGCATTAGCGAAAAATAGGGTATCATTTGATCTGATTAATCCATTACTGATTATATTGCCAATGATTGTTATGAAAGACATTGGCTTAAATAAAATCAAACTATTAACAGAAAGCGATATTTTCAAACCAGAAAAAATTCTGATTAAGTACCCGTGCAGGTATTTTCAAAAAATAAATCTAACAAAAACAATTGCTTTAGTATCCAAAATACCTTGAAACTCTTGCACAGATACTTATAATAATTATAACGGATTTTGGGGCTCCCCGTGTTCGTGGTTTTAAAGCATCGATAATGACTATCAATCTCAATTAAAAGGGAGAATCATTATTTTCACAAATTAAAGATTAGCAATGATAAATTTATTTATGTAAAAGACAAGTAGTTATTGGTTCAAAGATTTGTTGTTCACGATTTATCGTTTCTGATTTCTAATTATAAATTTTAAGTGAATAAAGCCTTTTACTCCAAAATCACACAATCGTGCAAGTAAACCTTGCACTCCCAATCATTTTTCATTTGTAGCATTATGTATGTATTCTTCAAGATTGACTGAAATATTATTAGGCTCTTTATTGGACAGCCCGGCTGTCGTTGAATTGGAGACGCGGGCTGGCGAAAAGGGCATTGTAATTGTCAAACAGCATTTCACGTTTAGTGCCTTTGAGATAACAAAAGCTTATAGAGAGGGTTATACTTGTGCTTTGACGGCGATACGTTTGGGGGTGGCGATGTCTAATCGAAAATTGGCTGTCGCACATCAGTTTGTCCTTTCCAAAATCACCAGCGAATTTACCGAGCAAATTGAACTGGAGTATTTGCAACCTTTTGCCAAACAGCAGAGCCTGTCAGGCGACGAGTTGGCTGCGTTTAGTATGCAAGTTGTTGATTCTATAAAACAGTTGGCTAAAAAGACGGTTCATCTATTTGAGGTAAAGGCCCTCACTGAGGAACAGTTAGCTGCCCTGATCAGTTATCGAGAGACG
>QNER01001012.1 GCA_003646175.1 Candidatus Parabeggiatoa sp. nov. 1 | reverse complement strand
CAGAAGATTCATGCCCACGGAGAGTTTCAAGCGGTTTGCCGCTGGAAACCTCCCACAGCCGGGCAGTCTTATCATATGATGCGGTCGCCAGCATTTTACCATCTGGACTAAACGCAATGTGACTAATACTCGAAGTATGCCCAATCAGTGTGTGAAGTCGTTTACCGGTGGTCGCATTAAATAAATGAATGCCCCCCTTTTTTCCGGCTGTCGCTAGGAGTTTGCCATCGGGACTAAAAGCAACACTATAAAGGGCACCCTCTCCCTCCATAACGAAACGTTCAGCATAAGAAGTGGTATGCTTTAAAACCGCATCGTAGAGTTTCTGTTCGGCTTCAATGATATAAGGTCTGGGTTCATCTGAGGATGGCTTAGGTAAACCTTCTAACGCTAACAACATGCCATTAGTGGTGTTACCTTGTTCTGTCTGTTGGCGAGATAAATCAGCCAGAAACAGAGATTGGGTTTTGAGGGCTTCGTTGGTTTGTTCTTTGGCCTTCTTTTCAGATACTTCAGCGTGGTTTTTTTGCTCTTTAGCCTCCTCCATTTGATAAACAGCAACTACCGCCAAAATACCCGCCGCAATCATTCCAACAACGGCTGATGTCAGAAGGAGATTCCGCCGTCTATTGGCTTTTTTTATGGCCTTGCGGCTGTCGATAATAAAATCCGTTTGCAATACGGTAGGTACAGGCTGCTTGGTTTCAGCCAATGCGATTTGTTGCCAGCTTTCGGCATTCGCACAGGCGGTGATATTGAGCAAAAAGTCGATACTGCGATTATTTTCGGCCCAATCACTGCCCCGTTGCTGCAAAACCGTGTGTTGGTGAGCATGTTCCCGATCTAATTCAATCGCTTGAATCAGTTCGGGAAATGACTTTTCAAACGCGGTGGCTTGAAAATCAATCCAATTTATTTTCCGCAACGCTTCGGGCATGGTGTTGGGAACGATTGTGCGGTGCAACACCGTGATAAAGCGTTTACAGTTGTCGGCCGCATAATTGACTTCACGCTCGCAATATTCCGATTCCACCGCATTCGGGGAAATCACAAACACAAAGTTGTCGGCACTGTCAATACCCTTAAATATTTCCTTTTCAAAATCAACGCCAGTGCTAATGCTTTCCTGGTCAAACCAGGTATTTTTGCCGGCTTCTTGTAGGGTAGTGTTTAGAAAGCGTGCAAAATCAGCATCGGTACGTGAATAAGATAAAAATACATCGGTGCCTAGTTGGCCTTTGGCCGCTTCACTGGCCGTTATCAGTTGTTGATGCAAAGGCAAAGGTGGGTACTGTTCGCGTTTATCGTTTAGACGCAGCCAGGTTTGGGCATTATCTAAATTATGCCCGCGCAGCAAAAAGGCCAATTTGTGGTTTTCGGTTTCCCACTTGATGGCGCGTGCTAATAAGTTCTTGTGCAATTCAAAATAGTCATGATCGCGACGTAGGATGTTCAGGATGTCATCAATGTTGCTATCATAATCGGCTTGACAGGTATTATTGGTAAAATCGACATACTGTAAACCTTGGAGTGCTTCGGGAAAGGCCGAGGCCGGGGTTGGCGCAATTAATAATGGCACCACCCGCTTATTATATTGCAGCGCATGCGCTAACTCGCGCCGGCAATACTCGGAAGCCACCGCATGGGGCGAGATAAAATAGAATAAATTGTCTGCGTTTTCAATGCCTTGTTCAATGGCCCGCTCATAGTCAGCCCCGGTTTGGATATCGCTCTCATAAGTCCAACAGGTTTTGGCATAACGCGACAGTGATTGAACAACCTGATTGCGAATGGCTTTATCTTGTGCGTCATAACAGATAAAAATATCGGTCATCAGGTTTTCCGCATTTTTGCGGGCTTCACAGATAAAATCACATATCAATGAAGTTGGTTGACAGGGCTGCTGCTTACCCCCCAGAAACTCGGTCAATAGCCAGTCTTCGGCGGCGGCTCGTTGTTTGCCGACCAATAAATATTGGGTGGCCTTTGATTTTGTTGCCAATGGAGCGCGTGGGTCAAAATCTCGGTGTGCTGATGGACATAGTCGGTTTGCCGTTCGAGTATTTCTATCAGTGCTAAAAAGGCTTTTTCAAACGCCGTGTTGTTGAAATCTAACCATGGGAGGGACTGTAGTGCGTTCGGCATCGGGTTCCCAGAGATGTCGCGGTGCAACACCGTAATAATGCGTTTGCCAAGTTGGGCCGCATGATTGATTTCGCATTCACAATAGACTGAGGCCACAGAAGCCGGCGACAGCACCAACAAAAAATTATCGGCACTGGCAATACTTTTGAAGGTTTCGGCCTCAAAATCAACCTCAGCGTTGGCGTTTTTGGTTTGATTTTCTTGAAAAAACCAAGTATTTTGACCAGCTTCTTGTAAACGGGTATTCAGTTGTCGGATAAAATCACTATCTTGACGCGAACCGGAGATAAATACTTGGATATCCGATTGGTCGCTGAGTGCGGTTTCGCTGGCCGTGATCAAAGCTTTATGTAAGGAAAGCGGCGAGTGCTGGGTCCGGTTTTCATTGACGTGCAACCACGCTTTGGCCGTTTCTAGGTTGTAGCCTCGCAACAAAAACATGGGTTTATGATTGCCTTCTACCCATTTGAGGGCCCGCACCAGCAACCGTTTATGCCGATCATGATATTCATGCTCATCCCGCAGAATCCTTAATAGCGCTTCAAGACCGGCTTGGCGATGAGTTTCGGTCAAATCAAGGCCTTGCAAACCACGCAACTCGTTTGGAATCTGTTCGGCTGGTGTTGGTGCCACCAACAACGGAATAATGCGCTTGTGATATTTCCGGGCATACGCTAACTCGCGCTGGCAAGATTCGGAGGCGAGCGTTGAACGAGACAGAAACCAGCCAAAATTATCCGCACCTTCAATACCTTGCTCAATGGCACGTTCTGACTGTTCGCCTTTTTGGATATCACTCTCATAAGTCCAGCAAGTTTTGGCATGACGCGACAATGATTGAACCACCCAATGACAAACGTCTTTATCGGCATCATCATGACAGATAAAAATATCGGTCATCAGATTGTCGGCATTTTTGCGGGATTCACAGAGAAATTCGCACATCACAGTGGACGGTTGGCACGGCGGTTGCATGCCCCCCGGAAACTCGGTTAATAACCATTCTTCGGCCGCGAGGCGTTGTTGACCGACTAATAAATGCTGAATGGCTTTTTGGTTCTTCTGCCAATGATAGGCCTGAGTCAAAATCTCGGTGTGTGCCCGAACATACGCTTTTTGCTTCTCCAAGGCTTGTACCAATTCCAAAAACGCGTTTTCAAACTCGGTGGTGCTGAAATCTAGCCACTGAATTGCCCGTAGCGTCGCTGGCATCGTGTTGGGTTCGGTTGCACGGTGCAACACCGTCATCATCCGTTTGCCACGTTCAGCGGCATGGTTGACTTCGCGTTCACAGTATTCGGATTCGACTGCATCGGGTGATAACACAAACAGAAAATTATCGGCACTGTCAATACCCTTAAAGATTTCTTTCTCGAAGTCCGCACCAGTG
>QNER01001011.1 GCA_003646175.1 Candidatus Parabeggiatoa sp. nov. 1 | reverse complement strand
CCCTTGTGATTATATCCCGCCAGTGCCAGTTCAAGTGTTAGAGTGGCGCAAAGCGATTCCGTTGGATAAAAATGAAGGCATTTATGTGCGCGATGTCAAAAGCGGCGAATTAAAACTCGTTAGAGGCCCTCAAGCTTACATGCTGACACCTTATGAAAAATTGTGGGCCAAGGAATTGTCACCGCTGGTGGAAAGATTGTTAAATGAGCAACAGTCTGGCTTGATGATAGAAAGGCGTGGGCCACAAGAGTCGCAGAACGGGAAGGCATCAACTGAGACAAAAAGTGGACGTGATCCCACCCGGGCTGTGGTGTTTCATGTGCCACAAAACTCGGTAGTGCAACTCCACAATTATAAAGACCGCACAGCGCGGGTTGTCTTTGGCCCTGATTTAGTGATGTTGGAGCCTGATGAAGCGTTTACTGTGTTAAGTCTCTCTGGGGGCAAACCCAAGCAACCCCATGCTATCAGAACTATCGCCTTGTTCATGGGGCCAGATTTTATGACGGATGTGTTTACTGTTGAAACCTCTGATCATGCCCGTTTGCAATTGCAGTTAGCCTACAACTGGCATTTTGATATGCCGGATCACAACAATACGGAAGCCGCAGCGCGTATGTTTCAAGCACCTGATTTTGTTGGTGACACCTGCAAAGCGATTCCATCACGCGTACGCGGAAAAGTCGCTGAGGTTCGATTTGATGAATTTCATCGCAACTCGGCCAAAATTATCCGGGAAGCAGTGTTTGGTGCAGATGAGCAAGGGCGAATCCGTAACGAATTTCGCTTTGACACCAATAACTTAGTGATTACCAATGTTGACATTAAATCAGTTGAACCGGTGGACGAAGAAACCTTAAAGAGTCTGCGAAAATCGGTGCAAATTGTCATCCAGATTACGTCGGATGCCCAAGAAGCCGCAGCCCGTCACGACGCTGAACGTGTTGAACAAGAAGCCAAAGCCCGTTTAGAACGGCAAAGTATTGTTGACACGCGCGAAGCTGATGCAGAACGCCAAAAACTATTAGAACTTCGTGCTGAAAATGCGGCGATAGAAGCCACCGGACAGGCTACCGCTGAAGCCAAAGCAGCGGCCGAAGCCAGTCGCATCAAAGGCGAAACCACCCTCAATCTGACGAAACAAGAAAACGAAGCCACCCGCATTTGCAACCAAACGGAATTAGAACAACTCAAAGCTCGCCAAGCTGCTGAGTTTGAACATCAAAAAGCCCTGACTGATCTGGAAATTGCCAAAGCGGAACGTATGGCCACTATCCGTGCGGAAGAATTTAAAAACCGTGTTGCGGCTATCGGGCCGGAAACGCTACAAACGATTGCCACCGCTGGCCCCGCCTTGCAAGCTAAGTTATTAAAAAGCTTGGGTTTAAAAAGCGTATTGTTCACCGATGGCAATAGCCCAGTGAATTTGTTTAATACCGCCGAAGGGTTGCTGGGTCGCATGACTGAACGGACGAAGTCAAGAGAGGAAGATGACGAGCCATTTTAAGTGCTCAACAATAACGACAGGGATTGGTTTAAAGCCACGGATAAAACTTACTTCCCAACTTAAAAACCTTCAAGGTTTTGGAAACCTTGAAGGTTTTACCCTAAATTTCTGAACGTCTATAAAGAACAATCGATATTGTAGGGGCAATTCCTTGTGGTTGCCCGCTTAGAAGGGTCGCCAAAAAATGGTGGCCTATTTTACGGTTTATGATTGATTTACGGAGAGTAAAAATGCAGGCCATTGAATTTAAAGCTCAACCCCGTGATGGCATGATAAAACTGCCGGCCCAATTGTCGACTTTGGGATGATAGACAAGTGCGTGTTATTTTGCTTCTTGAGGAAATAACCCCGACTATTCAAGCACAGCCAGAAAAAGGTTGTTACGACTTTGATGCGGTTTCACTTAATACAAAAGGGTTTCGCTTTAACCGTGAAGAAGCTAATGAACGATAAACATTTTAAATGAGGAATGGGGAATGGAGAATTATTTATTAATTTGTTATTCTTAACTCGACAATGTCGTATTATCAGGAGTACAAGGCGAACCTTGTACGAAAAAGCTTGGTTCTGATTGAAATGTGACATTGTCAAATTCATACAATATTTAAATCCCCAATTTCCAATTCCCAATGATTTTTGAGTTTTGCAAGTCCCTTTTACAATACTTTCTTTCAACAACTATTAACGAAACTTCTGATATGAATAAACTCCTCCAACTCACCGCAACGAGTTTACTGGTTAGCGGTACCAGCCTATCTCTGCCCTTGCCAGCAGAACCGATAGTGCCACCCTTCGTCATGGCTGATACTGCCGCCGCACCGTCTCCGTTGGCGGGGCTGTTTGACAATACTGAGAGTGCTGACAACACCAACAGTCAGACAAACACCGCTTCTGAGCCTGAAAAACCGCTCCGTTTTACGTTGCAACATCGTTTCAATGGTGGCACGCCGGTTGCGAAGGAGATGCTAGAAATCCCTTTCAATCAGTTCAAAAACAATCCACTGGTTTTTTTGCAAGTCCTGAAAGACAACTTTTCCAAGCATCTGAAAAACCAGCGAAAACCGCTGACAATCGACACCGAGCTTGAATGGGTGTTGCCGGCGGATGTCGCTCAATTTTGGGGGCAATTACCCAATGTATCTATTAATACTCGTGTCGATAGCAACGGTGCCGGCAACAGCGATTTGGTGTTTCCACCGTATCGGCGCGAAGTGCCAGAAATTGAAGGGGGCGGCCTGATAGATTGGAAAGGCCTGACGGGTCAGTTTACCTTTACTGACCAATTTGACAATCTGACGGCCGCGTTAAATATCGCCGGTTTCAGGGTTGAAGGGCCAGACAATTTCACCGCTTCGTTGGGAAAAAGCACCTTTAGCGGTGCATTTGATGCCAATTTTGAGACCACTCAACTGGCATTGAACTTGCCCACGTTTGAAATGCGTGAGCAGGATAACCAGTTTAATGTGCAAGCCCTGGTTCTCGATTTCAACAGCAACAAAACCAGCGAAGGCCTTGAACTCGGCAGGACGACGTTCAAAATCGGGCATCTTGACTTCAGTGAAGCCAGTTCCACATTCCGCCTTGATGGTTTGGCAATGACAACCGCTGGTGAAGAGCAACAGGGGGTTATTAACTATACCTTGCAAACGCAAGTTGGCCGATTGCTTCTACCAAAAGAACTCACAATGGCAGAACCGTTAGAGATTGACTTTGTTGGCAATATCGATTTGCGCAGTTTAGACGCGGAAGCTTTGTTGGCGTTGCAGACAACTGCTCAGCAAATGCAAAAGCAACCAGATAATTCAATGATGGGCATGATGTTGTTGGCCCAAATCATTGAGTTGATACCCAAATTCTTGGCCAAATCCCCCGAAATCGCGATCACTCAGTTGAGTGTGAACACGCCAAAAGGAAACTTTCAAAGTAACGCCAGCGTCAGTTTGGACCCGACAAAAGTAAAGGGTTTAGGACGCGCGGCTTTGCTGTCAGCATTGCAGGCACAGGCTGAAATCAGCATTGGCAAAAACTTGCT
>QNER01001010.1 GCA_003646175.1 Candidatus Parabeggiatoa sp. nov. 1 | reverse complement strand
TCTACCAGCATGGTTTCAAAGCGGCGAATATGCGTCAAGGCTTCATAAAATTGTGCCGTCTTCATCTTTTGGTAGGCGGTTTGCACAATGGGATCAACATACCAACCGCCAAAAAAAATACCAATACGCCCCCGCGCTGGCAAATGTCGCCAAAATCGCCAATAGTAAGGACGTTCAGATTCCTCATCGGTGAGCGAATCTAGGGCAATGGTTTCCAAGCCGCGTGTATCTAGCCATTCATTTAAAACATTCACCACATCGCCCCGCCCTGCGACATCAATCCCAGAGATAATAATAATGACAGGCGTATTGGTTTTACTCAAAGCCAATTGTGCCTGTAATAGTGCTGTCCTTAGCTCAGGCAATTGCTTTTTATACTGTTTTTTATGAATTTGTCGGCCTAATTCTGCTGTTTCAAACATATCAGTTATCAGTTATAAATACGGATGCTATCCCTTCTTAGGGATAGTATCCGTAAAATGGAAAATTGGTATAAATCCAGAAAGAAGCTGTACTGACATTCCAGTTATCAGTTATCAAACCAAAAAACCGTCAACTCTACTTACCACCGTCATTGTGAGCTTGAAGTATTTTTCATTACAAATTAACAAACTCTGTGTAACTCTGTGTAACTCTGTGCCCTCTGTGTGTATCGAGAAAGAAGCGGTACTAACATTCCAGAAATCAGTTAATACCATTTTTACATGTTAAAACGGATACTATCCCTAAGAAGGGATAGCATCCGTAAAATCCGTCAATCCGCTGTACTGACATTACTAAATGTCGCCACCACTGGCGCATGATCAGAAGGGCGCTCCAAACGGCGGGGCGCAATATCAATAACGCAAGTGTGGCAATGAGAAGAGAGTGCGGTGCTGGCTAAAATTAAATCAATCCGTACCCCATGATTGCGCCGAAATGCGCCGCCACGGTAATCCCACCAACTAAAACTCGCATGCGGTTTTTCAAATAAGCGAAAAATATCACGCAGCCCTAAGCCAAGCAAATCTTGTAAGGCTGCACGTTCCGGCGGACTCACTAATATCTTCCCTTCCCAAACCGCAGGATCATACACATCACGATCTTCGGGGGCAATATTAAAATCGCCTAACACCATTAAATGGGGATAATGGGTGAGGCTTTCGCGTATATAGTCATGTAAATGTTTGAGCCAATTGAGTTTATACTGATATTTATCAGAATCAACAGCCGCACCATTAGGCACATATAAATTAAGTACCCGCAGCGTACCATAAGTTGCGCCCAAAACGCGCCGCTGTGGATCATCTAAATGCGGTAAATCGGTAATGACTTCGCTACCTTCCACACGACTCAGCAAAGCAACACCGTTATAAGTTTTTTGCCCAGAAAATAGCGCATGATAGCCCGCTGCTTGTATTTCCTCTAGCGGAAACTGTTTATCCGTCATTTTTATTTCTTGCAAAGCGATGATATCCGGCGCAGTGCTGGCTAACCAATCTAATACTTGCGGTAGGCGCACACGCAGGGAATTGACATTCCAAGTAGCGATTTTAAACATAACTTATTATAAATATAAATTATTATCAGTCATCCACCCTACGTTTTTGCGTTTCGCATGGTGGAATATTATTGGTTTAAAACATTTTGTAAAAGAAAACTGCGCGGAGTACAAAGCGAACTTTGTACAAGCATAGCTTAAACAAAGGTAACACAGTTTCGTTTCAAAGGGAGTATTGCGGGTATCATTAAAATTCATTTATTTAAATCATTTATTTAAATCCATTTATTTATGAGATTCGTTATACTTATTGTTGGTACTTCATTCTGGGCGAACTTTGCATGAGCATGGTTCAAACAAAGATAACACAGTTCAAAGCAGGATGAGCATTATGAGTGTCATTAAAAGAACGGATACTATCCCATCGAGGTATAGCATCCGGAATATCCCCACAGGCGCGGGGAACGGATAAAATGGTTTAAAAACAAATTTTCATGTTATCCTATTTATAAACGTTCTTCAGGAGTAACCAGACACATAAGTCTTACATTAACTAACATGTTTACGTTTAATAATGCAAAATCTCGCCGCAATAAATACCATGCGGTTAAGACTATGATTGACGGGCTGACTTTCGACAGTAAAAAAGAGGCAACGCGCTATCGGGAACTCAAGCTGCTTGAAAAACAAGGCCTAATTACGGACTTAAAGTTGCAACCCGCATACCTTCTTCAAGAAGGGTTTAGGTATGCCGGTAAAATGGTAAGATCAGTTCAGTATTTTGCCGACTTTGAGTATAAACAGAATGGCAAAATCATTGTAGAAGATACGAAAGGTATGGAAACCGATGTGTTCAAGTTGAAACGCAAGCTGTTCTGGTTTAGATATCCTGAATTGGAATTGCGCGTTTTTTGATTTTGACGGGAAATTTGTGGTTTATCTATCCAAAGGTAAAAACCTAAGAGGGAAGGCAAATTTCAAAGGTTTGGGCTGTCATCGAAAATATTGGAATCCAAATAACTAATTGTTATCATTTACCAATGTCGTTTTTATTTATGTGTGCAAGTGGAAAAAACTTGCATATCAAGTTAATATGATCTTATTTAGGTAGTCCTATATAAAAGTAGTGACGGCACTGAAACGGATACTATCCCAGCAAGGGATAGCATCCGTCACATCGCGACGTGTACAGCACTGCCTGATAATATTGTTAATTTGTAACTACTCAGCCCCTTTGGTGCGAATTATTATAGCCTAGGGCAACGCCCTAGGTGCAGGCGTTTGAAAGGGCGCAGGTTCCAAGGTTCCCAGGGCGCAGCCCTGGGCTTTAATAAAGCGCCCTTTCAGGGCTGAGTAGTTACGTTAATTCAACCATTTTTAATGAGGTCAATGATGTTAAAAAAACTCGTTCTAACAAGCATAATTACTTTTATCTTGATCAGTTGCGCCACATCGTCATTGGGGCGCAAACAACTGACGATGGTACCCGCCGAAGAGATGGATGCCATGGGGGCTGAAGCGTTTGAACAACTTAAGGAGAAAACGCCCATAGAAGGTAACCGTCGCACTAACAGCTACGTGAAATGTGTCGCAGATGCCATTATCGAAGTCAGCGAAAGTCAGATTCCGATAGATAAGTGGGAAGTGGTGGTATTCCGTGATGAAACCGCCAACGCTTTTGCATTGCCTGGGGGCAAAATTGGTGTGCATACCGGTTTGTTAAATGTTGCCAAAAACCAAGATCAGTTAGCGGCCGTTATTGGACACGAAGTGGGCCATGTCCGTGAAAACCACAGTAATGAGCGGGTTTCTCAAGCCTCTTTGTTGGAACAAGGTTTGAGCTTGGTTCAAATAGTGAGCGATCCGCAATCGCAAATGGGTCAACAATTGATGAAGTTGTTGGGACTGGGAAGCCAATACGGCATTATAATGCCTTACAGCCGCAAACATGAAAGTGAAGCGGATGAAGTGGGTTTATATTTAATGGCTAAAGCGGGGTTTAAACCCGAAGAAAGTGTTACTTTGTGGGAAAATATGAGTCAAAGTGGTGGCGAAGAACCC
>QNER01001009.1 GCA_003646175.1 Candidatus Parabeggiatoa sp. nov. 1 | reverse complement strand
TTTCTGCGGGATTTTCGTACCAGGTTCGCCTGAGACGAATGAACCCATCGCGGTTTTTCGTACAAAGTTCGCCTTGTATTCCTGAGAACCCATCGTGGTTTTTCGTACAAGGTTCGCCTTGTATTCCTGAGAACTCCTCGCGGTTTTTCGTACAAGGTTCGCCTTGTATTCCTGATAAACGACGCAGCCCAAGTGCCCACCAGCCAGCCAAATTGGCCGTTAGGGCTTTGCTATCGATGAATGGCTGCTTTAGCCTAATGGCACTTAATATACATACCGGTTTAAACTTAGGCCTCCCTTCCTTGCGTTTGGACTCCTGAACCATTTTACCGATATAACCAAACTCGCATTAAAGAAATCAGTTTATCAGTGTCCACCGGTTTCGCCAAATAGTCATTGGCACCCGCTTCAATGCACTTGACTTTGTCTCCTTTCATTGCTTTGGCAGTGAGGGCTATTATGGGCAGTTTTTGGTATCTGTGTTGTTTTCTAATTTCCCGGATGGCTTCATAGCCATCCATTTCCGGCATCATAATGTCCATTAACACAATGCTAATATCCTCATGCTGTTCTAATTTTTGCAGGGCTTCTTTGCCCGTTTCGGCAACCACCACTTGCATCTCTTTTTCCTCCAGCACTGTCGTCAAAGCATAGCTATTGCGCATATCATCATCAACAATGAGCACTTTTTTGTAGGAGAGAATGGCTTCTTTATCATGCACCATTTGGAGCATTTGTTGTTTGTCGCTAGGTAAGCGAGTTTCTATCTGATGGAGAAACAAGGTGACTTCATCTAACAAAAGTGCCGGTGAACGCACCGCTTTGACAGTGATGTGTTCTGCACACTGTTGTAAGCGTTTTTCTTCTTCCGCTGTGAGTTCTCGTCCCGCATAGATAATCACCGGAATTTGAGAACCATAGTGTTCAGATTGTAGTTGTTCAAGGATTTTAAGCCCTGATTGTTGTTCCACATCCACATCAATAATCACACTGTCAAACTGTGCCAACTGTAGCTCTTGAAGAGCGCGGTTTATCGTCGCAACTGCAGTCGTTTTGATGTCTTCACCACCGACTACTTTCAGAATTTCTTGTTGACGTTGTTCATTATCCACTAATACGAGTACATTCTTTATCGTTCTCGTGATAAACCCTTCTATCTTTTTGAAGGCTTCCCCAAGTTCTGTCATACTAATGGGTTTGAGTAAATAACCAATAGCCCCCATTTGTTTAGCTTCCTTTCCTTGAAAGGAGGCCGACATGAAATGTACTGGGATATGCCGCGTATCGGGGTTGTCTTTAAGCCTTTCCATGACAGTCCAGCCATCGAGTTTAGGTAAACCAATATCCAAAATAATGGCACTCGGATGATATTTTTCCGCAAGCTGTAGCCCGGTTTTGCCATCTTCGGCGATAATGCACTTAAAGTCTTTTTCTCGTGCTAGGTTCAGTAAAATAATGGAAAAATGACGATCATCTTCAATCACTAACAGCGATTTATCGGCCGCTGTCAAACTGCCTCTGTCGTCAGCGACGGGGGGATCGTTTGAAGGCTCGACTCCAGAATAGTCAGGAATAGACGCAGCGGGTACCGAAGGCTGAGGAGTAGATGTTTTAGTGGGTACGGGTACGGTTTCAGGCAAATAGAGGGTAAAAGTGCTGCCCTTACCCTCTTCACTGTGCAATTTAAGTTCACCACCAAGCAGTCTGGCTAATTGGCGTGAGATAGATAGCCCAAGCCCCGTGCCTCCGTAGCGGCGGCTGGTGGTACCATCCACTTGTTGGAAAGCTTCAAATATCAGCATTTGCTTGTCTTGAGGAATACCAATACCCGTATCACTAACACTGATCGCAATCGTTTGAGCAGGCGTAAGTCCCATAGCGGCACTCTTTTCACTGTTATCAGAATGCTGTAGAGCCAGCAGAATTTCGCCCGCTTTGGTAAATTTAAACGCATTGGACAACAGATTATTGATGATTTGTTTGAGTCGTTGCCCGTCGGTGTTAAGTGTCGTCGGTAAGTCATCGGCAACCGTGAGATGGAAATCGAGCCCTTTGTCTTGAGCGACATGGCGAAATTTTTTATCGACAGTCGCCACCAAATCATTCAGCGACAGCTCTTCTATATTCACTTCAATTTTGCCGGCATCGACTTTGGATAAATCCAAAATCTCGTTAATCAGCGTGAGCAAATCAGAGCCAGCACTGTGAATCGTCTGGGCATATTCCATTTGTTTGTCGCTCAAGTTGCCGGTTTTGTTATCAAGCAATAATTGGGCGAGAATCAGCAAACTATTTAACGGCGTGCGTAACTCATGCGACATATTAGCCAAAAATTCGGATTTGTACTTGCTGGCTAATTCCAATTCCTTGGCTTTTGTCTCAATGGCTTTTTTAGCCTTTTCCATTTCGGATTGGGTTTTTTCCAATGCCGTATTTTTTTGACGGACATCCTCTTTTTGCTGTTCTAAGTCCTTGGTGCGTTCTTCAAGCTCATCATTGGTATGACGCAATTCTTCTTGTTGAGTTTGCAATTCTTCGGCTTGGCTTTGTAATTCTTCCGTCTGTGTTTGGCTTTTTTGTAACAGGCTTTGCATCCTGGAACGTGACTCCGCCGTGTTTATAGCAATACCGATACTGGGCATGATTTGACCCAAAAATTCGTGTGGAATGTCAGTAACGGTTTTAAAGGATGCCAGTTCAATCACCCCTTTCAACGCATTTTCATACAAAAACGGGTATACTATAACAGTACTAGGCAATGCTTGACCCAATCCAGAGCGGATACGCACATAATAATCGTCTGGCACTTTGGTAATGAATATTTCTTTCTGTTCCAAAGCCGCTTGCCCAACCACGCCTTCGCCTAGTAAAAATTCACAACTAACACCTTTGCGGTGAGTATAGGCATAACTGGCAATCAGTTTTAGGCAAGCCTGTTTATCCGCTTTCGCTTCTTCAAACAAATAGAACATGCCAATTGGCATTCCTAAATAAGTTGCCAAAAAAGTGATGATATTTTTTGCCAACTGACTCATGTCTTGCTCGCCACTCATCTGTTCATTGATTTGCGTTTGCCCCGTTTTCAGCCAATCTTGGGCCTTATTTTTAGCATTGGTTTCCATCAAATTGATAGAAGCGGATTCTAAACTCTCCTTAATAGGTAGAAAATCGCCTTGATATTCCGCCTGAGCGGTGACACTTTGTTTACCTTCTACTAAGCCTTGTGATATTTGCACGATGTCTTCAACTACCAAGCGCAGATTGGATAAGCCGGTTTCCAACGCATTTTTTATTTGGATAAAGTCGCCTTGGTAATTTGCTTTAGGCATAATGCTGAGGTTGCCTTGCGCTAATCCCTGAGACACTTGGACAATATCCTCAATGACCGTCTTAAAGTTGCTAACCATCACTTGAATCGAGGCGTAAATCCCGGTAACCGTTTTACCAGAAGATTCAAACGCTACGTCCAGTTGACCATAGGCTACTTGTTCGGTGATTTTAGCAATCTTAGCCGGTTCGCCACCCACTTGTTTCAAAATCCT
>QNER01001008.1 GCA_003646175.1 Candidatus Parabeggiatoa sp. nov. 1 | reverse complement strand
ATTATCAAAAGCTAAATTAGAGGCTAAATTACAAGAACTTAAAATAGAAATTGAAAAAAGGGGAATTGAAAAAATAGGTATTATTCTGGATGCCGATTTAGAGGGCATTGCGAAAAGAATTGAACTCATCAATGAAGCCTTAAAAATCATAGATAAAGATTTGAATCTCACTCGCTACAGCCATTTTACCCAAAGCGAAAGTTTAGCGGTTGAGATCGCTTGTTATATAACCAATGTAGAGGGTTATGGCGAACTTGAAACGGTTCTTAAGACGATAAAATCAAAAGATTCCCCTTTCGCAGATTGTTTGTACGAGTGGAAAAAGTGTTTAGAAGAACGAAGTCAAACAATCAAAAACCAAGATTTTGATAAATTCTGGGTAAATACTTATCAAAGATTTGACTGTTGTACCAAAAAAGAACAGAAACAAGCTGGACGAAAATGTAATCCAGAAGCAAGTATGAAAAAAGATATCTGGAATTTTGAACATAGTGTTTTAGATGGGTTAAAAGAATTTTTAAAATTGTTCTGATTGGGAAAAAGAGGTCAGGATCGACTTATTTTGCCGGCCCCAAACATCATAACGGCAATTCTCCTTGATTTAAATTCTCTTCAGGTTCATTATCTTTTGGCTTTTTTGGTCTACCTCTTGGTTTTGGTTCACGCCTTTGCCCCGTCATGGTTTCTATCTTTGTATAAAAACGTGAATTGCCCAAAGGTTGGTTTTGTGTAACTGCTTGCCTGATGTCATTGATTACATCAAAATCAAGTTCCCATTGGAATAAACCTCTGTAGGCTACTTGCCGAGATTTTGAATCTTTGCCAAGAGACAGATAAACCGGATGTGGTGAAACGTATTGATTCGCTTTTCCTAAACCATTGAAGCGATAACAGCGAAAGCGGTACAATGCCGGTTCTTCAACCATAGCGAGCGTAGGGTGGGTTTCGCTATCGCGAAACCCACCATTCCAAATAAAAAGCAAAGCACAAGCCAAGAGCCTTTTTCATCACCATCACTCCCGCACAAACCCCAACAACGGCCCATAATCGTGTGTGTCTATCAGTGGCACGTAGGACCTCAATATACGGTTATCATTCACGCTCAGTTAAGCTAATTCTTAATACCCTCTCGGATAAATCTAATAAATCTAAATCCCAATCGACTGAACTTAGATCGCTTTTTCAGTTCACCATTTCTCGTAATCCCAGTTTTTTCTACACCCATCATTTTTAGCTGAGTAAATCGTTTGGGCTCTTTTGGGTGCCAGCGGCTATTTTAGCGGCTTGAGGCGATTTTGGGTCAAACGACACCCATTCAAAACTTCAAAACTTCCTGAGCAAATCATCTTGAAATCATCTTGGCGTTTTTTGCCAAAAAACTAAATCGAATTACCGATTTTGACTACCATCAATGGGTGTCACACAATCAACAATTATGGGCTGAAATGTTATTTAGCGACTGATTTAGTTTGTTTTTTACCCTTTTCGCGAACCTTCAAGCCAAAAAGAGATCGCCTTAAATCTTTCTCTTATGAAAGAAAGTTATTTGAGGTTGGATTTTATTCATGAGAGAAAAAAAATGATTATCCAAATTTAATGATAGCAAGCGTCATAAGAGCATCTTGCTCATTACGCCAATGTTTTGGCAACCCAAAGCCCGCAACTTCCAAACAGATGCGGGTACACACTATCCAATCTCCCGAAATCGCCTCTAAAAAAACCATCTGGTGGGATCGCAGCGCGTATTGCCGGGTGTGGTTTATCTGGAAATGGCTGTCGCGGCGGGGAATTTGGCTAATAGAAAATCAAAGGTCAGAAAACTCACCAATCTGGTTTGGGCCAAACCCATTACTGTGTCCGACCGGCCATATCCCACCCCGGAGCAGCAGGTTGAGTTTGAAGTAAGTACGCTTGATGACGGAGAACGGCAAGTACATGCGGGGGGCAAGTTGATGTATGGAAGTGAAGCGAACATAGATTCTGAAACGGTTGAGATTGAGGCGATCCAAAACCGCTGTCCGGAGACTTGGGGCAATGCCGAATGCTATCAGTTATTTCAGGCTGCCGGCTTCAACTACGGCCCTAGCTTTCAAACGATTCAAACCCTACACCGCAATGACAGCGAAGCCTTATCCCATCTTCAATTACCGCCTGCGTTGAAAGACGCTTTTAACGAGTTTGTTCTGCATCCGTCACTGATGGATGGTGCTTTTTCTACGGTGGTAGGCTTGATGGGCAAGATCACAGACAATACGTCCTATCTCCCCTTTGCGTTGGGTGAAGTGGAATTGTTGGGGCCGTTATCAGAGACTTGTTATGCTTATGTCAGCGCGGCCGAGCGTTCACCGACAGCAGATTCATCTGTCAAAAGATTTAATATTTCTATTCTGGATGAAACTGGATTCGTTTCAGTCCGACTTTCCTACTTTTCAGTTCGCGCTTTGAAACAACCCGCCGATGAGACACCAGTCAAAATGTACTATCAAAGCGTGTGGGAACAAGCAGCGGTATTGGCAGACCAAACCGGTACCTTTATGCCACCCACCAGCGTGGTGCTACTCTTTGATACCGATGACAACCGGTACTCAAGTTTCAAAGATGGCCTAAAAAGTGAAGTTATTCTGGTTACGCCCGCGGAAAGCTACCAAGAATTGGGTCCGGGGGCCTATTCCATCAATCCCAACCAGCCGGCGGATTATCAAAAATTGCTGGCCACCGTGATTAGGCAAAATGGCGAACCTCGCCACATCATTCATTTGTGGTCACAAGCTCAGTTTGGAAGTTCTGAGACAGTGGTGGACGCTCAACTGGAAATGAGCCTATTTTCGGTTTTTCACCTCACTCAAGCCTTAGTAGAACCAAAGCCGCGGGACTTGATTCAACTGTTGTACGTTTATTTAGAAACACCAGAGGCACTGCAACCCCAGTACGCTGCGGTAAGCGGGTTTGCTAAAACGATTCGCCAAGAACAGGCCAAATTGAGTTACAAAACCGTCGCTCTGCCCAACTTGGACAACGTAGTCGATATGGTTTTTACCGAATTTCAAGCACCAGAGGTTGAGGTTCGCTATGATTCGGTGCAACGTTGGGTCAAACGTTGGCAAGAATTTGACGGTGCCCGTTTAGCTCAAACGACGACGCTTTTAAAAGAAAACGGTGTCTATCTGATAACCGGTGGTGTCGGTGGCTTAGGATTCACTTTTGCCGAATACTTAGCTAAACACTTTAGAGCTAGGCTGGTTTTGACCGGTCGTTCTGAGTTAACTGAGGCACAAACGGCTAAAATTCAAATACTTAAACAGTTGGGTGCTGAAGTTATCTACCACCAGGCGGATATTTCTAAACGCGACGAGGTTTCGCTTCTGATTGCTCAAACCAAATCCCGCTTTAATGAAATCAATGGCATTATTCACAGTGCTGGCGTGAGAAGAGATGCTTTGGTTCTCAAGAAAACCCCTTTAGAGATGGCAGCAGTGTTGGCACCCAAAGTCTATGGCACAGTCTATTTAGATGAGGCCACCAAAAACGAGCCATTGGACTTCTTGGTACTGTT
>QNER01001007.1 GCA_003646175.1 Candidatus Parabeggiatoa sp. nov. 1 | reverse complement strand
ACCATGCTAGAAGAAGCTTGCAATAACGGTGGTTACTGCGAAAATACCGGCAAACTGTTAGTCGATTTATTAGCCGGAGAATTTCAAAATAATTCCCCAGTAACGCGAAATGTTGAAGGGCGGCTAAATAAAATTTCCAGCCAATAATAAATAAGCTAGGACTTACGCCTTGACAAAATCAAATTTTTGTTTTCATGATAAATATCATCGGGTTATAAAATTTTTACCAACGACTAAATCTGTCAAAATTGACCAAAAACGACTGTCTAGGCTGAAGTTTTTTTTCAAAAAACTTCAGCCTAGACACCCAAATTTGTAATGCCTTGTATTTAAAAGAAAGCATAAATTTTGTCATCTGTCAATGCGTAAGTCCTATAAGCGAGTTAATAGTTGTTTTTGCTGGAGCAGGTTTGCAACCGGCTCCGTCAGGTTTTCCCTTCTTAAAAACTCAAACGGGAAAAAACGTTTCGGATGGGGTTAAAAACAGTTAAAGATTTTATTGACAAATATACCCTATTGTGTATAAATAATATCCATTAAACTCAGCGATTGGGCAAAATTACAAGGTATTTCATACAAAACCGCATGGCGCTGGTTTGATGAGGGAAAATTGCCGGTGCCAGCAGAGCAAACGCCAACCGGAACTATTTTGGTTAAAACTCAAGAGAATCACCTAGACTGTGTGGTTTATGCTCGTGTTTCTTCAAATGATCAGAAACCTGATCTCGATAGAATCGTCGCAAGAATTGTTGAGGCGGTGACTTTGAAAGGTTTGAGAGTTTCAAAAACCGGAGCCTATTTCTGCTCCGGCCTGAATGGTCACAGACCTAAACTCAAGCGATTGTTAAGTGATTCGTCTGTTAAGATAATTGCAGTCGAACATAAAGACAGATTGAGGCGTTTTGGATACGAATATATCGAATCGGCTCTACAATCCCAAGGTAGGCACTTAATTGTTATTGATAAATCGGGCATTAAAAACGACTTAGTTGAAGATATGATATCCGTATTAACTTCATTCTGTGCGAGGCTTTATGGTCGTCGTGCGGCTAAAAACAAAACCAAAAAGGCGTTAGAGGTCATTAAAAATGGCAGTGACACTCAGCCATAAAATTTGTTTAGACCCAACTTATAAACAAGAACAATACTTCAAACAAGCTTGTGGAACCGCTCGTTTTACTTGGAATTGGGCTCTAAATGAATGGCAGCATCAGTACGAATCAGCTTTGAAACCAACTGCTTTGAAGTTAAAAAAGCAATTCAATGCGATCAAAAAAGTTGATTTTCCTTGGACTTATGAAGTCACTAAATATGCAAGTCAACAACCGTTTATGTTTCTGCAAACGGCGTTTAACCGTTTTTTTAATGGAACCAGCAGTTATCCAAAATTTAAGAAGAAAGGGCACCACGACAGTTTTTATATTGGTAATGATCAATTTAATGTTAAAGGTAATCGCCTCAAAATTCCTAAATTAGGCGCGATAAAAATGCATGAAACGTTGCGTTTTTGTGGAGAACTTGTTTCAGGCACTATTTCACGCATTGCAGATAAGTGGTTTGTGAGTTTATCTGTCAAATTAGAATCGGCACCAACATCTTGCGAAAGCCAAGCCGGTGTGGGTATTGATTTGGGCATTAAATCACTAGCTACTTTGTCAGATGGTGAAATATTTGAAGCACCTAAACCACTTAAAAAGTACCTTTTGAAGCTAAAACGCTTTCAACGTCGTTTATGTCGTCGTCAAAAAGAGTCGCATAATCGCTATAAATTGAAACAACAAATAGCGAAAATCGTCAATATAAGGCAAAATTCATTGCATCAATTGACGAGTTATTTGACAACTCATTTTGGTGGCATTGCCATTGAAGATTTAAATGTCAAAGGCATGTTAGCGAATCATAAATTAGCTCGTGCAATAGCCGATATTGGATTTTACGAGTTTAGACGACAATTGGAATATAAAAGCAAGTTAAAAGGTAATTACTTATTAATAGCTGAGAGGTGGTTTCCGTCGTCAAAGCAATGTTCAGCGTGTGGGAACAAAAAAGCTGAGTTAAAATTATCGGAACGAGTTTACCGTTGTGACTCGTGTGGTTTAGAACTGGATCGTGACTTGAACGCTGCCATCAATTTAAAAAACGTTTTAAATACCGGGAGTTCCTCGGAAATTAACGCTTGTGGACAAGACGGCTCTGTTGCAGCTTGCTGTGACAACCAGCTTGGTTGAAACAAGAACCAAACCATGGATGAGATATGTTGTCGGCCTAAATTGGAGAACGGTTACAGATATTGTCCAACGCTGGACTACCTACGCTGAACTACCTATTTCAAGGTAATAAACATGCCTAGAGTTGCCTTTTTCTTTGTTACATGTAGATGGATGAAATTTGTAACCTCATCTGCCTTGTTTTTAAGTTAGACTTATTGAGGAGATATTTTTATGAAATTCAGCGTGTTAATGACTATTAATGCAGTTGTCGCTATTCTATTCGGGATTGGTTCTATGTTTGCTCCGGCAATTATGTTAGAAGTTTACGGGGCCAAAACAATTAATGCGGAATTGATCCAGATGACACGATTTTTCAGTTCAGCAATTTTCTGTTACGCGGCAATGACTTGGTTTGCCAGAAATGCTGAAGAATCCGAAGCACGGCGTGCCATTGTACTCGCTCTCATCGTCAGTTACGTCATTGGTCTCATTGTAACTGTGATGGGCTATTTCTCTGGCGTATTGAACATGTTTGCGTGGTTAAATATCGGGCTTTACGTGTTCTTTTTATTGGGTTATGGGTATTCCCTGTTTGCGAGTGCCGAAACAAAATCTTGAAATAGGTTTTGCATGGGCTTAGCAACTACAATTGACTTACCTTTAATAAGCTAATTGATTGACTTTTATAACTATTGTATTTTCAATAGAGTTTAGTAAAGGATAAGTCTTAATATAAATTGGTTATTGTTGCTGGAGCAGCACTGGTTCAGTTCAATGTAAGTTTTAGAATAATATCATAATTATCGATATGAAAAATAACGACTTTCTGCATTTTAACGGCAAAAACTAACTCATTGATTTATAATTATTTTACATGGAACTGACCCAGTGCCTTTGGCCGGTCAACTGTGGTCCAAATACAACAGAAGCAGCACATGTCACCGATGAAGCACTCATTGATTTACCATACCAAGGTTCAGAACCTGCTTATGAGATATGGCAGCAACGCATTCAAAATAACTATTGCTGATTTGCAATCGCTTCATGAAAAAATGGCAAATAAAACATGTTGATAAATCAATATAATGAAAAATCTTTAAATGAAAGAGGCACTTTATCCGTATTAACGATTGAAGGAGTCGGTGCTGCCAAAAAGCTTAGTCTGGAATTAGCGAATAGAATCAATTATTATTGAAGTCATTGATGGTAATATTTCTCGTATTGCTCGTTTTTTAAGTAGAAAAAATTTCACCAACTCAGAATTTAAGGAAGATTTGTCCGGTGCAGAGATAACCAAGAAGAAATTCCCGGCAGGTAAAAAATCGAAGTTGTTATTTGGAGTCATTT
>QNER01001006.1 GCA_003646175.1 Candidatus Parabeggiatoa sp. nov. 1 | reverse complement strand
CAGAGCACCACAGAGTTACACAGAGGAATTGAGAATTTCTCCGTTCTTTCTCAATTCTGTGTAAATCAATTTTTTTTTGGTTGAAATTATCTTCCTCTGTGAAACTCTGTGTAACTCTGTGTTCTCTGTGTTAATTATTGTGTTGATGTGAAAAACTGATAGGTGGTAAGTATTCTTGACTTAATTTCAACAAATTTTTATACATCATTACGAAAATTATTTTGAAAACGCTATTAAAAAACAGTCAGTTATAATTTCCCGGCGCAAGACGGTTCGTTTTTTTTTGACTCAATTGTGTATAATATGCTCACACACGGGATAAGATTTGCATTTCTGAGGCGGTTCTGATTCGCTAATTGAAGAATGTACCGTGTGGTAAAGTGGTCTAACGGTGGTTAGGCTTTTGGTAACCAACTCTATAAAAGGAGTGCTATGAAAAAGATAACCTATTGTGTCAGTGCAATATTTTTGATGTTGCTGTCCTTTAGTAATATTTCAAGGGCAGCTGAGGGGCCTCTTTCCTCGGCATTGGATAACTTGGCTGAAAATTCTAGCCAATATCAAATTGTCCTTTATTCTCTTCGTAAATGGTACGAATATTGCGATATAGAGGAGGTCTATCAAGGAAAAACGGACATTGTCCTTAAGTTCAAATTCCGTGGTAAAGACACAAGGCTCACATTAAGTGAGTTTGATGAACAAAATGCCAACGCGGCGGGTTCATTTCCAATTTCTCGTATGTGGGGCTTTTCTAGTTCTATAGCAGAAGTCCAGTTAAAATTCAACGCCGATGGTACTGCTAACGGAACGTGGAAAGACCTAGGGACTGCGGGTGATTTCTATATCCTCAAGAAGGGAAATCTTGATCCGGGATTGGACAAATTGGTTAATAATTATAGCCAATATAAAATTGCCCTTGTTTCTCTTAATAAAGGGCAAGAGGATCTTGATATATTGGGTGTCTACAAAGAGGACAAGGACATTATCATCAAGTTCCAATATCGGGGCGAGACTCGGCTCATACTGAATGAGTTTGATGATGAGCATTCTGTCGTTCGTGGTGAATACATACTCAAGTATGGTATTACTACCACGGTAGAGGTTGAATTGATCTTCAATGCCGATGGTACCGCTAACGGAAAGTGGATAGACAAAGGGATAAGAAATGACTTCAAAATCATTAAAGGGAAGTGAAGTCCGGCCCCATTGATACAAAAGGCCATAAAAAAAGCCCCAAGGTTTCGCTGCCAAGGGGCTTTTTTTTCGGGTTCCAAAGCACCAGCACTCATTGTTGTGCAAAAACTTATACTCGATGATCAAGTTTTTGATGTTATTTAGCTTTGCAACTCACCATTTTTGAGCAAATTTTAGTGCCTAAAATTATATTGATTTTTAAATCAATGAGTTATAAAATATTTTATCATATAGTTATACTTAAGATCTTAGCAATAACCCGCAATAACTACAAGGATTGTTTATAAGAAGGGATTAGATCAATCAAAAAAATACCCGGTTATCTTATAACTAACCCTTGCATTTATTACGCTAATTACTTTTGGTAACCAATCCTTGTAGTTATTGTGTCAATCCCTTCTTATAAACAATCCTTGTAGTTATGGTGTCAATCCTTTCTTATAAGCAATCCTTGTAGTTATCGCTTATTTTTTAAACCACCGCAACCAACCTTCAATCTTTGCACCCAACCAACCCCCTTTCTGACGCTTATTGAGTTTTTTCACTTCTAAAGCGGCAGTTTGATTGCTAATGCGCCCGGTTACCATGTCTTTATATATCTGATCAGCCCGTTTGCGCCGTTTGACAGCATCACCAGCATCCAATATTTGTTCAAGAAATCCAATCACAAATCCAATTACTTTTTGCATTGAGCCGCCCGTGTCACTTTCTTTATCTCCCCCTTGTGCATTGATTTCATTCATCGCCTGTTGGAGGTTGGAAAGGATTAGCGTGAAATTGGTTTGAAAGTGGGCGAGTTGCCCGGTGGGGGTTTGTTGAACTTGGGCGATGGTTTGACGCAGGTATTCTTCGCTTAAAGGCCCATATTCTTTAAAAGAGGCGAGGGCGTTTAAGCCTTCTTCGGCAATGCGTAAGTTATTGCTTTTTAATTTTTCAGCCGCTTTATAACAGGTTTCCCATGCTTGCCAGCGATACACAAAGTCAAGCCCTGTCCCTTTGATGTTTTGCATACCCATAATGCGGTTTCTAAAACCGGCTGGGGTACCGGCACAGATACGTTTGATAATTTGGTTGCCGGGGGTATAGGGATTGTAAATGACAATCAGTTTGCTTTTAAACCATTGCGACAGGAGTTCACGAAAGGCATTGTTTAATTCGTTGCGCTGAGCAGCGGTGGCATTATCGAGTCGCTTGGCAAGTGTTTGATAAGCATCATAATTTTTTACATCTATTTCAAGCCGTTCCAAAATCGCTTTGGCATTATCAGCATCTACCGTCTCCGGCAAACTTTCATAGAGTTTTTGCGGTTGCTGCCACAAACTCAATAACGGCTCAATATCAAATTTTTCCGTTCCCCCTTTTCCCTTTTCGCTATCCCTTTGTGACTCAAGCATGATACGCAAACGTGCCTGCATCTGTTGTTCAGTCACCGGGATGCGAGAAGTACGTGCGGCGGCTTGTAACTGGGTTCGGGGTGTGTCTGGTTCTTCGGTTTCAGGCCATAAGGTCAGTTTGGGCGCATAGCTGTCCCAAGTTTCACTGATATAGCCCACCATACCGGTTAAATTGGTACCAACGATAACATGTTGATCAGCACTAATGTCTTCTACTAATAGACTGGCAAATACGCGGGAACGCGCAATGCGATCCGAGCGATTGTTGACAATGGTGCTAAGCCAGATGCCCGGCTCTTTTTCAAAGTCTTGATCACGAAAGCCCATCCGGCTCCAGTTGCCCAACGCACCAAATCGTTCATTGGCTGACATACCCATCACAAATTCGAGTTTGCGGGTTTTTATTGGCGCGAGGGGGTAGGTTTTTAAAACACCTAAATCTAACACCACACGATCCGCCATTTCTTTGAGGGCAAAGTCCGCCCGAATACCAAGTTCATCACCTACCGTCAGCACCAGAGCAATATTATAAGGATGCTCTTCATAAGGAAAACGTTTTAAAACATCGGGGGTTAGCAAGCCGGCTTCTAACCAAGTCACCGGGCGTAAGCGCGTATTAAATTCATCCGCTGCCGTTTGCAATATCGGTAACATTTGTTCTTCGGTGCTAACTAAAGTGCCATTGCGGGGAATAAAGTTAGTCATGACTTGCGGAATATTAATGCCCGCAGGGCCTTGCAAATTTTCATGGTCTGGATAAGTATTGGTTATGGTTGAAATATCATCGCGTGCCCACTGTTTTTGCAGGATTTCTACATACGCCGGTGTCAACCCCATACATTCCCACAGGAAAATGTCCATCCCCATTTTGTCGGCTTGGCGCAACACATTATATTGTTCCCAAATCGTGGCTTTTTCGTAGGGGCGGAATAAAAACATTTCGAGGGTGGGTTCAAAAGGACTGGCATGTAAAAACAT
>QNER01001005.1 GCA_003646175.1 Candidatus Parabeggiatoa sp. nov. 1 | reverse complement strand
GTTTTCAGATAATCCGTCGGGCATTATCTTAATTGACGAAATAGAAAACCATCTTCATTTAGAACTACAAGAAAAAATCTTACCGTTTCTGACGACGACTTTTCCTCAGCTTCAATTCATTGTCGCCACCCATTCACCGGCAGTGATTGCAAGTATTAGCAATGCCACTGTTTATGATTTAACCACACACCGCACTGTCAATGAAATACTGACGGGTATTCCTTATCATGTGCTGATGAAAAGTCATTTTGGGATTGAATCTGAATATTCACGGCTGGCTACCGAAAAGTTGAAAAACGCTAAGGAATTAATCCAAAAAGGTGATAAACGCACTGAAGCAGATGATGAAAAACTGCGACGATTAGCGCAAGAATTAGATGAATTATCGCCAGATTTATCTTTAGATATTTTTCTTGAACTGGAACGTCAAAGACATCAATGATAAAAGTTGACGACATCAAGTCACCGTACCCCAGAGGTGTTAAAAGCTTTGGGGAAAATATTTTATAACAAATGCTATTTATGCGAAATCAAAAAAGATCGCCCAGACAACTTTGAAATAGATCATTTGATACCGGTGAGTAATAATGAGGCGTTGAAATACGAATGGCGCAATTTGTATTTATGTTGTATGGAATGTAATGGCTATAAAAGTGATGAGTTTATCAACATCCTTGATCCGTGTCAGGATGATGTTGAACTCGATATCATTTACGAATTAATGCCAATTGACCATCAACCCCGTTTTTACGCTTCAAGCCCACAAAATAAAACGATTAACAACACCGTGACTCTGTTAGAGAAAGTACATAATGGGGATGATGTCAAATCTATTAACAAGACAGCCTCACTCAGAAATGCCATTGATCGTCGGGCTAAACAGCTTATGCAAGCCATGTTAAATTTTTTTCGTGCCAACGCTAAAGAGGATGAATTAGCCAAACAGAAGTCGCTAAGAGAAATTAAAGAGATAGTCAGCCGATATTCGCCCTATACGATGCTCATGCGTTCCTTAGCGAGAGAATACCAGTTTGAGGATTTGTTTGACTAGTACACGATCGCGCAAGGATCGATACCACCCCAACGCCAACGGCTAAAGCCGTTGTCTAAAAGCTTAAGTACCCTAAAGGGCACTACGAAAACTAAACCTGGGGGTTAGTCTGCTTTAGCATTTTTTCGCTTTTAGCCTGGGGATTTATCCCCAGGCTCATGGCTTCCGCTTTCCAGCACTAGTACGCTGTCAATCATTAACTGTCTGGTTGATAATTTACTAACTATATTTAATAAAATTTTCACCCGACACTTTTAGCTTGACAGTGTACTAGGAGGCTGTCCGAGAACTCATTTTTTGCAAACGCACTGATTTATAACAAGTTAATGTTTTTTCAGAAAACGCTGATTTTGCTATTCTCGGACAGCCTCCTAGTGCAGGATCGCTTCAATCTTCGGACCACCCAGCCAACAGCCAACAGCGCGAAAAGCTGTTGTCTGAGATGGTATGGAAACTGTAGCGATCCTGTACTAGCGGATTCTCTTCATGTCAGTGGCGCATTCACCGCTTATTTGGTATTTACTGACAAAAATGGTAAGCACCGTCGTCAGCAATACTTCCATTCAGCACCGGCGATGCCAGAGGTTTTGTACTCAACGGCTCAACAGGTTGTCATTGAATCAGATGGGTTAGTGAGTTTCAAACTGGGAAGCTATCGCTATCGTGGTGTGGTGGATTATCTGGTAACAAAAGGTACACCGCCCACTGAAAACAAGCTGCACGTAGAGCCTATCTCTGATATCAATGGCGATGGGAAAGAGGATTGGGTGCTGGTTTATCCTAATGGAGAGAGACAGACACTGTTTCAAAGAAGTACAACTTCTTTCCGGATTGTTCGGATTTATTTATTGATTGTAGTACAACGGATTGAGAAAGGGGAAAGGGGAAAGGGGGTTGTGCAACCGGCATTAAAGGTGATAAAGCATCAATCCGTTGTACTTAATCCGTCAAATCCGGAAAGAAGTTGTACTTATCAATCCGTCAAATCCGGAAAGAAGTTGTACTGCTCGTAGCTGCCCTAATAAGCAAGACTTAATCCACTTCTATATTTTTTGTAAACAGTTGATTTCAAAATAAATATTATTTTTGTGCTTAACCATTTATTTAATTAAAAATCAATGAGTTACATTTATAAATACTCAAAAGTTGATTGCGGTAAAGCCAAATAACATCAAAAACTTGATCATCGAGTGATAGGTGCTAAGAAGTCATTACCCATTACCCATTACCAATATTCAGTCGTTTGAAATTCCATTAAATATTAACGATTAAATTCAATGGAAAGGTGGGCAAGCGGGCGAGTGCTCAACGAAAAAAACAGCATTCCTTGCGCCCGCTTACCCACCCTACAAAGTTCATTAAAAATTCACCAGCTGTACCGTCCCGAAAAGGAATGGTATTTGGGTGGTGAAAATCAGGTGATTCTGGCCTAAAAAATTTACCCGCCCTTCTTATGCTTGAAAAAAATCTCTAAAAATAGTCACTTAAATAAAAAAAATTCATCAATAATACTTTACAATTTTCATCACCCCAGATGGTATCTGTGAAATTATCTATCTGAACATTTCTCGCTAATTTAGTAATTATTAATATTATGTAATTATTAATTTTATGATTTATTAATAATAATATCAAGTAAAAAAGAGGATTGGTAACGGGCGCATTCCCAAAAAACTCAGCACCGAAGTGTGCGAATTATTATAGCCTGGGGCAACGCTCCAGGGCAACGCCCCCAAGTGCAGGTGTTTATGATTTAAAGCCCTTTCTGGGCGCATTAAAATGGGTTCCCAGGGCGCTGCCCTGGGCTTTAATAAAGCGCCCTTTCAGGGCTGAGCAGTTACAATGAATCAAGTTAAAATATGGCGTTTTGTGCAACAATACCTCTTTTTTTATTTTCACCTTTTTCAAGGGAACGAAGTCTATTTATGTGCTAAATATTATTGTTCTAAAATGTGCTGGGCACATTTGGAAACCGTGAAAATGAATATGATCAAAAATTTGGTATCATTTTTCTATGTACAGGACAAAAAAGTGTTGAAGCCGTGATGCTATCGCTTTTTTTTTGCGTGAGCCACACTCAACTTTGTCAATATGCTATCGGTTATAGTCGAACGCTTTTTTTTGCGGGAAAAACACTAAAACCATAGCGCTTTGGACTCATTAAGGATTTTGGCACTTATTTCAGTCTGATTGTGAACCTAAAAAAAGTGATACTATCGCAAAACCAAGCGATAGCATCACGAAAAAATTTAAAATCAATGGGTTATCATTTTTGTCCTGTACATAGATCATTTTTGATCGATATTCGCTGATGGACTTTTGCTGAACAGTTATAAACCTTCAAGGTTTTGGAAACCTTGAAGGTTTTGCCCTAGAAAATTAGAAACCTTCAAGGTTTGTTAGAAACCTTGAAGGTTTTGGAAACGCTTTACGGTTTTGCCGTAGGCTAACACAGACAATACCACCATGATAAATATTTCTAACTATCAGATTATTAATAAAATTTACGAAAGTGC
>QNER01001004.1 GCA_003646175.1 Candidatus Parabeggiatoa sp. nov. 1 | reverse complement strand
CCACATAACAGTTAGTTAAAACAACAAGTTACTTGGCCTGTTCCCTATTTTCTTTCAATTAGGTTGCCGTCTCTATCGTACTTTTTGGTTAAGTTGCCGGCGGCATCAAAGTACGCCCATTCAATAACGAGTAGGGTGGGCTTCGATTGCGCGTTACCCACCACAACCGTTCGATTAATGAAATTTGATGTGGGTTTCGCTTTACCCACTCTACGCTACGACAGTCTCTCTTGAAAACTGTCTATATCAGGACATTGTGACGCTTGTAGAATAAGATTTTTCAGTATTTTCATTTGTTTAATGGCGCGGATTTGAGTAGCCATTTTACGGGGTATGGGTCCAAATCGTACCTTCAACACTTCAAATATGGTGTCTCGGAGAGCCTTTTCAGCTTTGATATCCCCTTTTTGTAATCCCATCTTATACAACTGTTTACCCGCGACAGTGTCCATGAGATCAAAATTCAACATAGTAATCACCTCTTCATAAGTTATCTTACGAAACCGATTGAGTATAAATAAACCCAATATATTCAATGCTTCCCATTGCAATTCAGTGGGAAATGTTTTTCTTACTTCACTTTGCCATTCATTACCTTTTGCCAGTAATGTTGTTTTATTCGTTTTGGCAGAAAGGGTGAATGGAGCTAATATAACCCGTTTCGGATCAATGGTTTCAAGTTCTTTTTCTGTGTAATCGCTTAACACGATTTCCTGAAAACAGCCGTTTAAACGACAATCGGTTTTCTCGGTAAAACGATTAAAGGTATTAAGCGGCTTCGCATCCGTTTGATATTTTTTGTCAGTATAGACAATACCCGCCATCACAAAGTCTTCATATTGTTCACTTGCACTGCTCAGGAAAATTTCAGCCATGAGCCGCTGGCGAATGAAGGGATCAGAATATCCTTGAAATTCTAAGAATATTCGTCCCTCTTCGCTGGCAAGGATAGGAAAACCTTCGATATCGGGTTTGAGGCTTTTATCTTTGAGTACCACCGCTTGAAAATGGTATTTTTTCGCTTTATCTTCTGTCATTCCAAAGAGTTTCAACAGGCTACCGCCGCTCACTTTCATCAATTTTAAGAAAGCTTCATCGGTTCCTCGTGTTGTTGTTTGTTTGGGTTTCTTTTTATCCATATTGTTTTATTCCGAATTGTTCAGTCATAGCAAGTATGATTATGACAAAGGTTCAGGTTTTTGGCAAGCGATGGAATTTTGTCAGGCAAAGCCGCTCCCACATAACAGTTAGTTAAAACAACAATTTACTTGGCTGATTCCCTATTTTCTTTTAATTAGGTTGCCGTCTCTATCGTACTTTTTGGTTAAGTTGCCTACGGCATCATTTTAAGATACTACTACCGCTTACCGTTATCAGAATAAAAGGTGGGTTTCGCTATCGCGAAACCCACCCTACGCTCGCTATCGTTCCTTGATTTATTCCAATAAGCTCTAATAACCCTTTAAGTTTATCCGCCTTACCACCTATCAGTTTGCAAATTCTATTCAAAAACCTCACAATTTTTATGTATTTATATCAGACATAGTATTTAAAAATCAAATACTTATTCTCTGTGGTACTCTGTGGTTTTCTGTGTTCGCCGTAAAGAAAAAAAAGCGTTGGGTCAAACTGATAGGTGGTAAGGTTTATCCGCGTAATACATTGTACTTGATTGTAATTCGTTGTATTTTATTTCTAAGTTTGTATAACCATCACAACACGAAAACCGAGGCTATTGTACTTATGATCTACATCTCTCTTATTGCGGTTAGCAGCACGACAAAGATTAGGATCATTAGCCCACGAACCACCACGCAACACCCTGTCGTCTGTTCTGTTATTTTCCCATATACTGCCATCATTGGGCGCATTCTGATAATTGTCATGGTAACTATCAGCACACCATTCCCAAACATTACCGTGCATATCATATAAGCTAAAGAGATTGGGCGGAAATTCATCTACGTTAGTTGTTCTTTCACGATAAATACCTTCTGGTCCATCAGCATAAGTCCATTTACTATTATCGTAGTTGGCTAAATCACTACTTATTGTTTGTCCAAAGTAAAATGGTGTCGTTGTACCCGCACGACAAGCATATTCCCATTCAGCTTCACTCGGTAGGCGATAAGTTTTATTAGTCAATTCCGATAATTTCTGACAAAAATCTATTGAGTCATTCCATGAAACTCGTTCTACTGGCTTGTTTTCACCTTCAAAACGAGAGGGATTATTGCCCATTACCGCTTGCCATTGTGCCTGTGTAATTGGATATTTACTAATATAGAAAGGTTGAACGGTAACCCGATGTTGGGGGCCTTCATCTTTAAAGCGACCTTTTTCATTTTCAGGGGAACCCATCATAAACGTACCCCTTGGTATATAAACCATTTCTAAAGGTACACCATTAATATTTTCAACTTGTTGTCTGCCTGTACAGTGGCGGGGTTCAATAATTTCTCCTTTATCATTGACTGTGACTGTTTCAAATTCAAATAATTCTCCAACAAGTTCATGTTCAATTTTCTCTACTAATTTTTTAAAACGACCCCCCAAACGCTTTAATACACTTGTTGCAACAGTCGCAAAAGCAAAAGATTCTGACAATTGACAGATTTGAATTGAATCAAGATTATCTGTTGGGTTAGCAAGAACAGCAGCAAAGCCACTAGCTTCTCCAAGATGCTCTTCAACATATTGAGACACTTTTTCTAGTACTTTGCGAGAATCAGTGACAGGCTGTGCATCAAGCAATTCATCACGCACTTCATGAATAAAATCATAATGCTTTTCAACATATTGAGACACTTTTTCTAGTACTTTGCGAGAATCAGTGACAGACTGTGCATCAAGCAATTCATCACGCACTTCTGGAATAAAATCATAATCCACTTTATTTGGAACCGTGCTACTATTTGAGTTATGGACAACTTCAAGTAAACCGCTCAATAAAAATTCAGCTTCGTGTATATGAGTAGCCTCTTTTAACATGGCTTCTCGAATAAGCCTAATAATCGGCAAACGAATACGAGGAGCCGCGGCCAACAATTTTGCTAGCTGACGTGCATTCGGGGAAGCACTACGCCAAAACTGTTTTAAGCGCTCTTTTGGTGCAAGTGTTTTACTTTCTTGGTATTTAGTAGTAGGGGATGGCTTATTAGGTAAATAAAACCCCGGCGTACTTCGATTATTGGTTCCCGTAATCAATTGTGCCAATTGTTTAAGCGGCGAAGGTTCAAGAATAGCAATAGGCAAAAATATACCGTCCTTCAGTTGTTCTGCATCTACCATCCATGAAACGACAGCTTTAAATGATATTGTCTGAAGATGGGTAGATTTTGGCAACAAGCGAATAGGCGTTGCCGTGCTTAAACCAGTGCGTTGCCATAACTTTTCCGGCAACATCTGCAACAGTGCAACCGGCATAGCCCATTGATTAATCAAGTGTGCAATACCACCATCATACCAAGCCTCAGAAACACAATCGGAAATCAGCAATATTAGCTTACGCCCATTAGGTTCTGTCAAAGTTTTGGGGTTACGCCCCTTTGCTTGAGTTTGCGAAGTTAAAT
>QNER01001003.1 GCA_003646175.1 Candidatus Parabeggiatoa sp. nov. 1 | reverse complement strand
CACAGATGGCTCAATGAGATTTCCTTGCTGAGGAGTTTGAGATGATTTGGTTTTTTTGGCCATGGTTAACTAATAATAATCTCCTATCAATTGGTCAGGTTGACTGGGGCGTTTAGGCGGTGAAAGCAGATGGGTTCCCACAATGTGTTAGGAGTCCAAACTTTAGTTTGGCTGGGTGGCCCAAACTAAAGTTTGGACTCCTCTTGTGATTTCAATCACCACGCTGCTTCTCGTACAAGGTTCGCCTTGTACTCCTGAGAAACAACGCGGCCTTCTCGTACAAGGTTCGCCTTGTACTCCTGAACACACGGCCGTCTCGTACAAAAGTTAATGGCATTGACTCGCCACAGTGGAAACAAGACAATTCAGTTAGAAACCTTCAAGGTTTTGGAAACGCTTTACGGTTTTGTCCTAAATACAAGCCACCAGTTAGAAACCTTCAAGGTTTTGGAAACCTTGAAGGTTTTCTCCTAAAGTGAAACTAAGCGAGTGGCAACGAGACAATCCCTCTCGTTATTACCACCACGACGGCCTGCTATATCTCCTATACCGTTTATGTCTAATGACCCGACGACAACAACGTTTTTTCGTTGGTGCTTCGGTTATTACCGGTTTCTCGTCGTAATACACCAAAATGGAGACCAATTCCTTTTCCCGTTGGTCATTCTCCAACATCACATCAACTTGAATATACTTGCCTTTTACAATGATACTATCAATAGTCGCTATGCCGCTCATAATTCTGACCCGTTTGGTACAGAAGTATTCCGGCGATGGATCGAACCAGTTTTCGATCACTTTGAAGTGCGTTGGCCAACTTTCGCTTAGCACATACTGATCTTCAACCGTCTGTATTGCATTTTCGGCTAACCGATAGGCTTCTTCAAAACAAGTATCGTTATAGGTAGGCGGAAACACATCGTTCAGTTCTAGTGTTCGCCCCGTTTTAGGATCGAACAGCTCACCCACATCTTTAAGTTCACCAGTCAGCACTTGAGCATTGCGGTCAGAGTTGCTGCCAAAAACCGCGGTACAGGTTTTGTCAGCGTCCATCGTCAGTTTTACGACCGGGTTTATCCCACTACAGTCATCGGTCCATTCCTTAAAATAAGAATGGGGCGTTGGCTCAGCTTGCAAGCGGACTCGGGTACCCATTGAGTAGTTTTCGACACAGTCATCATTGTCGTTACTGCATTCAATACCAGTACCTGTGATAATGCCGGCACTGGGGCTGAGTGTCTCCTGTCGCTGGGCGACGGTTAATCTATATTCACCCGAAAGCGGTGGGGACAATTGAAATCCCGCGCTGCATTGGGTGGCCTTTTCTATGGTCACGGTAATGGTAAGTTCATCGGTGCCGCTGCAATCTTCGCCCCAACCCATAAATAGCGCGTTGTCTTTGGGTTGGGCTCTTAAGGTCAGTTCGGTGCCAGGGGCATAGTATTTGGCTTCGCAGTCAGCAGTACTGCATGTTGTCACTGTTTTGCCGTCTTGTTTTACCGTAATAATACCATTGCCGTCACCGATTTTGGCGAGCCTGACTCGGTGTAACACTTGTTGTGCCTGATCCAATTCAAAGGTGGCGATGCAGTATCTCGACTTGTGCATTGTCACCGTCGTGGAATGGTTGGTGCCAGTGCAAGCCCCGCTCCAACCACTAAAGCGTGATCCCACCGCTGGTGTCGCTTCTAATGTCACCACCGTGTCAGAGTTGTAATCACTCCGCGCCTGTGGACAATCCAGGTCGCAGTTAATCGCGGTATCCGGTGAAGTTGACTGAATTTCACCTTTGCCAGTGCCTCGTTTATTGACAATTAACGGAAATATCTCAACAGACTTAGCAACCGTTATGGTCTGTTCCATTGGCTCACTGGTTTTACCGGTGTTATCGGTGACTACCAAGTTCACCGTGTATTCACCTTCTTCTTTGAAGGTAAAAGTCGGTTTAGCCTCGGTGGACATTTTACCTTCTGAAGTCACCCAAACTTGGCTGACAATCTTCCCATCAGGATCATAGTCTCTCGACTCACCTACATCAAAACTGACCGAAAGCCCTTGTTGCTTCGATACAGTGATGACGGGTACCGGGGCTTGCGTGCCGCAAATGGGGAATGCGTTAACTTCGGTGCGGCCGGCGTAGTTGGCATCCGGGTTTTGGCAGAGTTTGTTGTCGGTAAAATGCAGTTCTTGCAAACTCGTTAGTTCGGCCAAATCGGGTATCGCCCCTTGCAGTTGGTTCTCGGATAGCTTTAAACGTTGTAACTGAGTCAAAGTTTTTAACGCAGGAATAGTCCCAGTGAGTTGATTTTTGCCAAAATCAAATTTCCGTAAATTGGTTAAGGTACTCAAATCGGGAATAGTCCCGGTTAATTGGTTGTTCCACACATGAAAGTGCCACAACTCAGTTAAACCAGTCAACTCTGGGAGAGTCCCGCTGAATTGGTTCTGAGATAACCAAACATTTTCTAACTGACTGAAAACGCTAAAATTGGGGAGCGTCCCGGTCAACTGGTTGTCAGCTAATTGCAAAATACGCAATTCGGTTAACCCACTGATATCAGGGATGGTGCCAGCCAAATTGTTGTGATTGAGCTTTATATCAACCACGTTGCCATTGTCACAGGCGATACCATACCAACTGCACAGCGTATTGGTTATTTTCCACCCATCGTTGTTTTTCCAGTTATCACCATCCGTGCTGTCATACAATGCGACTAAAGTGTTGCATTGTGCTTGTGGAATTTCAGTGACATTAGTGCAAACGAAGGTTGCGGTAGAACAAAGCGGGAATGCGTCAACTTCTGTTCGCCCCGCGTAGTCAGCATTGGGATTTTGGCACAGTTGGGGATTGCCAGTTAGCCCAAGAGTCTTCAACAGGGTGAGCGTATTTAGAGCCGGAATCGGGCCACTGAGTTGATTGTTGTAGAGATCAAGTCTCTCCAACTTGGGATGGGCACTTAATTCGGGAATAGGGCCACTGAGTTGATTGTTGTGGAGATAAAGGTTCCGCAAATTGGTGGCACTTAACTCAGGAATCGAACCAAGCTATTAAAAGGTATTTGGGTTTCACCATTTGAGTCCCCCATCAGTAGCTGCTAATATAATAATGCTCATTAATAACAATACTCATTAATGGGCATCAATAAAGAAAGCTTGTTGTATATCATTTATGAAATTTGTCTAGTGCAGTTTCGCTACAGTTTCCATACCACCCCAACGCCAACGGCTAAAGCCGTTGTCTAAAAGCGAAAGTCGGCTAAAGCCGACTAACCCTATTTTGTAGTGCCCTTTAGGGTTTGGCGCTTCGCACCCCCGCTTTTAGACAACTGCTTTAGCTGTTGGCTGAGGTGGTCTCGAAACTGTAGCGATCCTGCACTAGTACAGCAAACACTAAGTTCGTATAACATTAGAGTTGTCCGGAAATAAGCCTTACGCTGCTTTGCCCCTGAAAGGGGCTAACATACTAGCCTAGGGCAACGCCCTAGGATATCATTCAATGAGGTGCCTAGCCCTGAAAGGGCGAGACATATGTTTCGCCCTTTCAGGGCTGAAATTCTAAACCCATAAATCCTAGGGCGTT
>QNER01001002.1 GCA_003646175.1 Candidatus Parabeggiatoa sp. nov. 1 | reverse complement strand
CCCCAGGCTTTAATAAAGCACCCTTTCAGGGCTGAGCACCTGGGGCGTTGCCCCAGGCTTTAATAAAGCGCCCTTTCAGGGCTGAGCACCTGGGGCGTTGCCCCAGGCTTTAATAAAGTGCCCTTTCAGGGCTGAGTAGTTACCTATTTTTTGAGCATAAAAAACGTTAACTGCGTTCGCGCCTAAAATTTTTGCGCACAAAAACGTTAGCTGTGAATTATGAATTCAAACCCTGAAAATCAACTGATGGGAAATAACAGTGAATAACATAGTGGTGGAGAACCCTGAACTCAATACACTTTGTATCAGTTGTATGCAGTGCAAAGGGCATAGTGAACAATGCCCCCAGTGTGGTTATGACGAGCGTAAATATAAAAAGCATCCCTTGTATCTTAAGCCGAGAACTCTTCTAAAAAATCAATATGTTATTGGAATTCCCCTAGGTCAAGGTGGATTTGGCATCACTTATCTTGGGCAAGATTTATGGTTGCAGAAAAAAGTCGCCATCAAAGAATATCTACCTGCTACGCTTGCCACCCGCGATCTTCTCACTTCGACCATTATTCCGCTCAAAAAACAGGAAGAAACTTTTAATAAAGGATTACAATTATTTATTGATGAGGCCCGCAATCTCGCCAAATTTGATCACCCGAACATTGTTAGAGTGAACAATTTCTTTGAAGAAAATCAAACCGGCTATACAGTGATGGATTATCTGGAAGGCTTAAGTCTGACAGATATTTTAAGTCAAGCGGGGGGATGCTTATCTGTAGACGAAGCCTTAACCATCATTTTACCCATTTTTGAAGCGTTGGCAGAAATTCACGCGCAACACATTTATCACCGTGATATTTCCATACAAAATACCCGTATTTTAACCGCAGGTGTGCCCATTTTAATTGATTTTGGCGCAGCGCGGCATATTGTGGGTGAGCATAGCCGCACGTTGGACTTGGTGCTTAAACATGGCTATTCCCCGCTGGAACAGTATTCTGGTAAAGGTAAAATTGGACCATGGACGGATATTTATGCTTGTGGTGCGTTGTTATATTTGATGCTCACCGGCACGTTGCCCCCGGCTGCGACTGATCGGTATTGCGAAGATAATTTGATTGCGCCGGCCGAACGGGGGGTGGCGATTTCCACAAGCATTAATGAGGCCATCATGCGGGCATTGGCGATTAAATTTGAAAAACGTTTTCAAACCGTTCAAGCATTTAAAGCGGCTTTGCTTGGGACTGCGTCTGTTGATACGCCTGTGCCACTGTCCACGCTGTCACCTCAATTGCTTAACCACAAACGGCGAAAAGGCCATAGAAAAACTATCGCTATGAGTGCCGCAAGCGTATTATTTGTTTTGTTAATGATGTCAATGAGTTTATTTTCTTATTTTAGAGAAGAGACACTTTCTCTTAAGTCTTTGTTTGTACAAGCACAAGCTCAGTGGGCTCGTTCTAAATTGACAATGCCGGTGGGTGATAATGCTTATGAAACTTATCAGCAAATCCTTGAAATTGCGCCGAATAATGCACAAGCCAAAGCCGGGTTGCTCAAAATTGCTGAACACTATCAGCACTTAGCCCAGGTTGCTTTTGATGCGGGCGCATTCCCAAAAAGTTTAGAAACGGTTCAACAAGGTTTGCAAGTAATGCCAAACCATGCCGACTTACTCGCCTTTGAGCAAAACGTAATAGCACAGATAGCGGCAGGTAAACAAGCACAGGCTCGCGCTGCCCAAGTCAAACAACTGTTAAGTCAAGCGGCTCAACATTTAGCCATGTCACAACTGGAAGCCGCAATTATAGACTATCAAAAAGTTTTTGTTATTGAGCCTGACAATCAGCCAGCGCGTAGTGGGCTTCAACAAGTGGCTGAAAAATATGTGCAATTGGCACGCACACCCCAAGTGAGCCTATCAAGTCGTTTATCTTTTATTAATAAAGGATTAACCGTTTTTCCAGATCATCAAGGTTTGCTTGCTTTAAAAAAAGCATTGCTTGATGAAAAATTAGCACAACAACGCAAGCGTGATGCAAAACGAGCGCAACAGCGAAAGATTGATAGATTGCTAAAAAAAGCCGCACGTCAATTAGCCGTGTTACGCTTGACGACACCGGTGGGTGATAATGCTTATAAGACTTATCAAAAAATATTGCGTATGGATCCCGATAATCCCCAAGTTCAAGTGGGATTAAGAAAAATTGCTGACAAATATGAACAATTGGCACGTATTGAGCGAGATGATTTGCAAAAAAATTTGGACTTCATTGATAAGGGCTTAAAAGTGATACCCACCCACGCCGGTTTGAACGCACTGCGTCAAACCCTCACAGAGCAAATGCAGGAAGTGATAACCCAGCCCGAACCTTCGTACCGCGTGTTCGATGCCACACAACCTGCCCAACCTCAAGAAATACAGCCGATATACGATGAGTATATTGTGGAACAACCAATCCTATTGCCTCAAGAAAAACCGCCAGAACCAAATAAGACTGTGCAAGATTTGCTGGCAATCGCTCTGCAACACTTTGAAAGGGTACAATTTGAGGCTGCTTATCAAACTTATAGAAATGTGTTAATGATTGATCCCGGCAATATGCAAGCGACAACTGGATTACAGCAACTTGCCTATCGCTATGAACAATTGGCAAAAATACAAAATAAGAAAGGTGATTTACATAAAAGTTTATTTTTGATTAAGAAAGGGTTAGCTGCTTATCCCGCGCAAAGTTTGTTGACGTTGCAAGCAAAAGTCATCCGCCGTATCAAACAAAAAAACTCAATTGAAGCCCAAGCACCATCGCACATCATTTTTACGCCCTCTTTTTGAGGGGAAAGGGGGAAGGGGAAAAGGGATCGGTTCAAGGGAAAAGGATGATTAACGTGAGTTCTGGTTATTTTTCAGATAGTTATGCCTAGTCCCATTTTGAAGGCGAAAATGAAATAATAGGTTATGGTTTAAGCTTTTCTCAAAACGTAGGGTGGGCAAGGTTTTTTTTTGCCCACCTTAAGCTTAAGGCGAGAGCGAAAAAAGAATATATCAAGGGTGCGATTTCCTTTCATCAATTTTGGAAATGGTATATTTTTTCCCAGCCTTAGATGGTGGGCAACAAAAACCCGTTACCCACCCTACATTTTGACTACTCAGCCCTGAAAGGGCGTTTTATTAAAGCCCAGGGCAACGCCCTGGGAACAATAATAATTCGCACACTTCGGTGCTGAGTAGTTTTCTTATTTAAATTTATATGAATAGTTATTAAAATGCCCCTGAAAGGGGCTGACATACCAGCCTAGGGCAACGCCCTAGGAATAAATGACGTATCTAGTGAAAGGGATAGACATTATGTCCCGCCCTTTCAGGGCTAAAATTCTTCAATCCTAGGGCGTTGCCCTAGGCTAGTATGTCCCGCCCTTTCAGGGCTAAAATTCTTCAATCCTAGGGCGTTGCCCTAGGCTAGTATGTCCCGCCCTTTCAGGGCTAAAATTCTAACCAATCAATCCTAGGGCGTTGCCCTAGGCTAGTATGTTATCCCCGGAAAGGGGAATTTTTGTCCTGTACAGAGCCTTTCGAGGCTAATGTTT
>QNER01001001.1 GCA_003646175.1 Candidatus Parabeggiatoa sp. nov. 1 | reverse complement strand
TTGTCTGATTTTTGAGAATTGATCACAAGTACATCGGATTGACAAATCACAATCCGTCAAATCCGTCAATCTGTTGTACTATCTTATTGACAAATCACAATCCTTAAAATCAAGTACATCGGATTGACGGATGTTACGGATTGTTTGACAACAAGCACATCGGATTGACAAATCACAATCCGTCAAATCCGTAAAGAAGCTGTACTCTCTATTGACAAATGACAACTGATAACGGGTAATTAATATGAAATTCTCAACTAAACTGTTGCTGCTGTATTTGGTATTTGCAGTGGGAATCATTGTTCCCATCAATTTCTTTTTGTATCACGCCGGCAGTGAAACTATTGAAAATGAAATAAAAACGCATTTAGAAGAACGCACTGTTCATATCATGGACAAAATTGACCGGTTATTATTTGAGCGTTTTGCAGATATTCAGGTGATAGCAGACGATCCGATTATTCGCAGCAAACACAAAACGGCCACCGATGACTTGGCTAAACGATTGATAGCTTATCGTAACTACTACAATGTCTATATTTCTTTATCCATTTTTGATGCTAATCGAGTTAGAATCGCAGATACAGCCGGTTTGTTTCTAAATAAACCGGCCGCACCCAACCAGCGTTGGGTACAGGATGTATTTGACTTTGGGCAAGTCAGTGCAGGGGCCGATATTCACTTTGCTGACGATTTAAAAAAAATGGTGATTTTTTTTGCAGCCCCGCTAAGAGATGAGAAAAAACCAATATCTGGGGCTGTGGTTGCCCGTATTCCAGTTGAAAAAATACACCATATTCTTGGCGAATTGAGCAAAATTAGCGAATATGTAGAGATCGATCTCATCGATCAGCATTGGCATTTGCTTTACTCCAGTCACAATCGAAAAGCGATGTTGGAAAAAGACACTAAAATGATGTCGGAAAACGGTATTGAAGTAAAGTCAATAGAGCAACTGTCCACCGTCTTTGGTGAAGATGTGTTCTATACGATTGCCGGTGAACAAGGCTACTTAAGTTTCAAAGGCAATCAATGGACGCTGATCGCGCATTATCCTATCCAAAAAGCCTTTGCCGCTGTGACTACCTTACGCAATCAAGCTATCACTGTTGGCTTTGGTTTATTATTTATCGCCTTGGTTGGCGTGTTCTTTTTTGCTCGCAAGATAATTCAACCCGTGATCACATTGAGAGATGCCGCGGTGAAACTTGGAGAAGGTGATTTTAAAACCACGGTGCCAATCTCATCAAAAGATGAAATTGGTCAACTCTCTGGAACCTTTAATCAGATGGCACAACTGCTAGAACACACCGTTACCGAATTGAAAAAGGCAAAACAAGCCGCTGACACTGCCAGCCGCGCCAAAAGCGAATTTATTGCCAACATGAGCCACGAGCTCAGAACTCCGCTCAATGGTATTTTAGGTTTTGCCCAGATTCTTAAGCGCGATAAAACCCTCAGTTTTGAACAAAACGATGCGATTCTTACCATTGAACGTTCAGGCCAACATTTGTTAATGCTGATTAATGATATTCTCGACATGTCTAAAATAGAAGCGGGCAAAATGGAATTGCACCCACAAGATTTTCACCTGAACAACTTTCTTAAAGGCATTGTAGATATCATTCAGATACAAGCTACACAAAAACATCTTGCTTTTCATTCTGAAATCAAAGCTTCTTTGCCAACGGGGGTTAAGGGTGATGAAACCCGATTACGCCAAGTTTTGGTTAATCTGTTCGGTAATGCTGTTAAATTTACTGAAAATGGGTTTGTGAATTTTCGCGTTGGTTACTATGAGGATAAAATTCGTTTTGAAATTGAGGACAGTGGTCCCGGGATTGAGGCTGAGCAATTGGAAACCATCTTTCAACCCTTTAAACAGGTGGGCGCACAACGGTATATGACGGAAGGCACTGGATTAGGGTTACCGCTTTGCAAAAAATTTGTGGAAATGATGGGCGGGACACTGGCAGTTAACAGTACCATTGGTAAAGGCAGTGCGTTTTGGTTTGATTTGGCACTCCCAACTGTCGAGGGTTGGCATCCAGTCGAAACCTTCCAAGTGCAACAATATATCACTGGCTATCAAGGGAAACCACGTCGCATTTTAATTGTTGATGATAAAGACGAAAATCGTGCTTTATTGTTTGAACTGCTTTCACCGCTTGAATTTGTTTTAGCAGAAGCCATTAATGGTAAAGATGCCATTGAAATCACGTTGGCATTTCGGCCCGACGTGATTTTGATGGATATACGTATGCCCGTCATGGATGGGTTTGAAGCAACACGTAGGATACGCAAACTTGCTGAATTAAAACAGGTTATCATCATTGTGATTTCTGCCAGTGTGTCTGATGAGGACAGAAACAAAAGTTTGAATGTGGGTTGTCATGATTTTATCGCCAAACCTTTTTCAACAGATGAAGTGCTAGAAAAACTGGGCTGCCACTTGAAACTCGAATGGGAGTACGAGGCCGACGACTTGCTTGATTTTTCACCAAGCCAAGAAAAAACCGATGACACTGAACAACCCGTGGTTTCGCCACCGGCAGAAGTGGTTAAAATGTTGTATGATTTAGCGATGATGGGTGATGTAGAAAGCATCGAAGAACAGATTGAGCAATTAGAACAAACGGATAGCCAATTCGCACCGTTTGTCGCCCAAGTGCGGCAGTTAGCGGAGGATTTTCAGGTACGGGAAATTGGTGAACTGTTGGAATCCATTTTAAACAAACAGGAGCCTTGAAAATGACCAACCATTCTCAAAAAGGTACATTGCTGATTGTGGACGATATGCCCACCAATTTAAAAATGTTGTTTGCCTATTTGCGTCATCTCAAATTCAAAGTGCTGGTCGCTGAAAATGGTGAAGATGCACTCGTCAGGGTGGCTCACGTCCAACCTGATTTGATTTTGTTGGATGTGATGATGCCCCATATGGACGGCTTTGAAACTTGCCGCCGCTTAAAGGAAAACGAGGCCACTCGTGATATTCCGGTGATTTTTATGACCGCGCTGTCCGAAACGGTAGACAAAGTGAAGGGCTTTGAAATGGGGGCGGTTGATTACATCACTAAACCTCTTCAGCATGAAGAAGTTTTGGCCCGTATCACAGCGCACATGACACTCAGAAGACTGCAACAAACCTTGGAAGGCAAAAATCAATTGCTTGAACAACAAAATCTTCAGTTGCAAGAACAAAATGCCGAACTGGAATCATTCGCGCACACTTGTGCCCATGATCTCAAGAATCCGTTAGGCAACATCATGAATTTAAGCGAAATTCTTGTTTATAAGTTAGGCGCTTCTCTCGAAGCAGAGTCGCTGGATTTTTTGCAACGCATTGAAACAACGGCCCTGAAAATGGATGATATCATCAAATCTTTGCTGTTGTTAGCGAGTTCGCGCCAACAAGAGGTAGAGATGACACCACTGAATATGCTTGAAATCGTCACCAGTGTACAACAGCGTCTCGAACATCTCATCGAGGAATATCAAAGTGAGATTGTTTTGTCATCTTCGTTTCCTACAGCGTTAGGTTACGCACCTTGGATTGAGGAAATTTGGGCAAATTACCTCAG
>QNER01001000.1 GCA_003646175.1 Candidatus Parabeggiatoa sp. nov. 1 | reverse complement strand
GGTATAGGGCGGAAGCAAATTGCGGTGGAAACCAAAGCGTAAAAATTCATCATCAAAACTCGACGTGTTATAGCCAATACTGATAGTGCCGGGTTTATTTATCAGATGATGTATTTGTGCAATCGCTTCAAATTCGCACAAACCCTGCATGGACTGTGCAATAGAAATCCGATGTGTTACCATCGCTTCGGGCGATGGGATCACATCGGGGCGCAACTTCACCATGATGTTATGCCGTTCAATTTCGTTGAACGTCATATCGGTACGAATGGCTGCAAATTGCAACACTTGATCAAACGCTTTGTTCAAGCCGGTGGTTTCTAGATCGTAAAAAAAATAACTGTTCATGTTGTTGTTATAACACTTTGATAGTTAAAACGCCGTTGATAAAAAAATGGGTAGTGCCCCTCGAAATTAGAGTCCACAAGACTTTTGAAATTTCCATCACTACCCATTGGGGCACTACCCTTCTGTTGGAACTGGTGTCAGTGTGTTATTCATTGGTGTTAGTTGAATGGGCTAACCTTCGTTCTAGTGCAGGAGAGCGGAAATATCCATACCCCCCCCGCCAACAGCTTTTCACGTCAAAGTTTTTGCGCGCAAAAACTTTGGCGCGAAAGCAGTTGTCTAAAAGCTCAAGTACCCTAAAGGGCACTACAAAATAGGGTTAGTCGGCTTTAGCCGACTTGAGCTTTTAGACAACGGCTTTAGCCGTTGGCGTTGGGGTGGTATGGAAACTTCCGCTTTCTTGCACTAGGCGAACTTTGCACGATTGGTTGTGCAAGTTAACCTGGAACGAAAGTACCCGCTAATTTTTCCTTCACCCAACGGTTTTTTCTCACCGCCGGGTGTAAATCTGCTCAACGTTCATCATTTTGGTCATCAACGGTAGAAACAGGGTATTGCATGGTATTCCGGTTTCTTAAATGTTGGTAAAAAGACTAAGCACTTCAGGAATAAGTGCTTTTTCTTTAAGTAAATGACATATTCTCAAACGATCCAGAAGAACAGCACCATAAGAGGGACTATTTTTCACCCATTCTCCGGTTGCTTGACGATAACATACTGGAATAAATATCAGATTCATTGGATCATGGGTAAAATTAAAAAATGCTCTGAGTTTATGTGGATGAGCTTCAAAATTTTTTTGAGGCCAGTCATATTCGCGTGCTGCACATTGACCAAAGAATGCTAATGAGCCATAAGCCGGATCGTCAAAACCAATATATCCTACAATATCTAAGCCAGCATCACTAGAAGATGATTCTGGTTCTATGTTTTCTTCTATAGGGTATTCACAAATATTTTCACTTAACTTTTTTAACGCCACTCGTAAATCAGTCCCATAGTAAGTTTTGCGATCCGCTGAATTCGCTCCAAAAATATGGACTTTTGCAAATTCTGGTAACAATGTTTTCATCGCTTGGGCACTCACTTTTTCAAATAAGCTGGAAAACTTTTGAGCATGATTTTTGGGAAAGGAACGCAGACGAGAACATATCAGCATAAAAGTATACAAATAGTGTCTGTTTGTCAATTCATCCTTTCCATAGCGTATAAAAACTCTTTCTTTAAAGAAAAAAGGGTAAAAACTTGAAAACGCTTTGATGCGGTATTCAAGCTGAGTAAAACAATCCTCAATTGATTGATAAATCTCATCATGTTTACTCGCCCTGCCTATTTCCCTTTGATATTCATATTGTCCCCATTTTTCCGGAATGTCATCCTCTTGAATCAAGAAATTTTCCAGATCACTCTTGGAAATTTCTGAATAATTCTCAAAATACAGTAAAAGCTCAACACAATCTGCAAATAAATGGGGAGTTGTTTTAGGAATATGCCCAATTTCAAATGTCAAATTCATCATCTTTGCGTTGCATGGTTTCCAGTGTTCTATAGACATTAACGGCAAGCTTGGCTGTATCTTTGCTCAGATCAAAAGTATTTTTATCAAGTTTATCCAAACTCGCCACAATCGCATTGGCATCTTGAAGTTTAGATTGAGCAACATATAAATGATTAAGAAAATCATCTTTTATGCCAGAAGTCATTCTATAAGCAGATTCAAGGTTTGCCCCTCTCATTATGGCATTATACGCTTTAGAATTGCTTAAAACCTTGGCAAGTTTACCCAAATTGATTGATTCTCCCAATAACGTTTCACCATGAGTTCCTTTTTCAAACATCCAACGAGTCAGTTTTTCCACAAGATGCGTATTAATACGTGAAGTGTCTACAATAGGATCAGTACCAACGCTCACAAAATATCTAATGTATTCATAACCAAGTGCCCCTGATAATAATGAAAAACTTATCGTTGATTCGTCAAGTTCATCAATATTATAAAAACCATTTTCTTCAATAATGTTATAGACTGCCAATGCATCAAGTGACTTTTTGATATAATCACGGCGACTACCAATTTGCCTTGCAAGTTCACGGTAACGAACCACCGGTTTTTGACTGGAATCTGTTAATTTAAACAGTTGGTGCATATATCTTGCTTTAGCAAGAGGTTCCCACGCCTTAACACCGGTAATATGTCTATGCCCCAAGTAAGTCAATACCTCTTCACGCTTATCATAAACAATGACGGGTAGCTGTTCAGGTTTATGTTTAGCAGAATCTGCAATTTCACGAATACGCTTTCTTTTTGGGTACATATTCCAATCATTAAGCAAACGTACTGCTGTGAGGCGACGATTACCTTCAATGACATAGTATTTATTTGGCTTTTTGTGAATAGGATAAACTATAAGTGCTTCGCCATCAAAAAAACCGTTTTCTGCGATAACCGTCATTAAGTCTTCAATAGAAGTTTCTCTGGCAATATAAGTTAACATTTCTTTCTGAGTACGCTTAATTTGCTCAGGGAGTCTGGGATTTTCAGGATCCAATTCCAGATTGTCCAGAGGAATATATTCAACCTTACTTTTTTGCATAATTGTTTTCTGCTTTCAGTCATGTTCAAAACGTCGGAAACTTTTTTTAATCATCTAAAAATTTCAATGAGTTACATAGTGTCCATCCGGACACTCGATTTTCATATCATTTCGATTTCAGTGCGAAATATTAACATGTTGATAAATAAATAGATTTCGTGAGCTTTGCTCGAAATGACAAATTAGCGTTTCTGGATGGACACGACATAGATTCAGGGAATAATGGCACGCAGGATGGAAATTTTGGTTGTGCAAGAACAGCCAGGTAGTTACACTGGCTTTAATAATACGCACCTTCGGTGCTTTAAAACCTAGCACCGAAGGTGCGAAATTAATATAACCAAGGGCAACGCCCCTGGAACTTAATTCCTATCGTGCGTGCCATTAGATTCAGGGAACGTAAAATCAATAATTGACAGAATTTTTTAAATGCCAAAGTCATAGCAGTTTTGCCTGAGGTTGGGCTAGGCGATAGCCGTCACCCAACAAAAGAATGCTACCACAAAATATTGGCAACCTCCGAATACTTTTTCACAAACTGCACAGTCACGCCTTCCCGTACATTTTCTGGTAACTCCTCAAAATCGCGTTTATTGGCTTCTGGCAAAATTAAGTTATAAATCTTAATCCGCCGGGCCGCAATC
>QNER01000999.1 GCA_003646175.1 Candidatus Parabeggiatoa sp. nov. 1 | reverse complement strand
CCTTGTACTCCTGTCCCCGTTTTTTTTAAATCCTTGGTTATAAACAATCCTTGTAGTTGTCATATAAACACCAATAACTACATGGTTTGTTTATTAACTCTGCCAAACTAAAGTTTGGACTCCTGATGCGCCGCTTTTTCGTACAAGGTTCGCCTGAAACGAATGATGAAAAGAATTGGATTAATCCGTTAATACCCAAAATTTTTCTCAAGTGCTTGTTTTCAAAAAATTGGCCCTATTAATAATAAGGCTGGCACTGAAAAATAGTCGAGTGGGTAAGGTAGGCTCGAAATAGTTGGTTTCTATCGCTTTTCAAGGAACTCAGGAATCTGAAGCGTTCCTTATTCACACCGATATTTTTTAAATTTTATTCGACAATCGCAAGTCTGGTATTTATAGGAGACAAATATCTTATGTTAATAAGTATTTTTAGTACTTCAAATACTCAAGATGTGGTACCGAGTATGCTCGAAGGATTGCAGCGTTTGGAGGTAGAATATGGCAAATTCGACGGTGTCGGTATTGCCACCTTAATGGATGGGCGCATCCAACACCAATACACAGAAGGAACCGGACAAGATTTGCTTAACCTCTTGCAAAAACAGCCGATTTCTGGGCACTTGGGCATCGCTTACATGCCGCCAAAAAGTGCCAAAGACGATAAAAATGGTCCCGCTGTGCATTTCTACATGACTGAACGTTTGGCGGTAGTCTATCACGGCGTTATCGACAAGGACAACTTGTCTGACATCCGGGACAATTTGTGGGCACTGGGGTATGAATTTGAGACTAGAACCAACGGTGAATTAGTGCTATCTCTTATCCAGCGTTATTTGGATTTGAAGATTAATTTGGATTTTAATATGGAATTTTCACCCATTGACGCGATGAAAGTCAGTGCTGGACGTTTACAAGGCCGTTTTGTTATTATGGCACTTTTTGCCGAACCAGAGTTGCTCCTTGCGGCTGGTAAGTACTGTCCACTTCCGCTTGGCGTGAATGGTAACTTCGGTTACCTTGCTTCTGATACCAATGCGTTGAGTCTTCTCTCAATTCCCATTATGTTCGTGGCTGAAGGTAACCCGGTAGTATTACGTCCTGCGACAACGGCATTTGTCAATTAAATCGGTTAGAAACCTTAAAGCGTTTTGGAAACGCTTTACGGTTTTGTCAGTTACAAACCTTCAAGGTTTTTTCAACGCTTTACGGTTTTGTCAGAGAAAAAAACGGTCGTTTCACGAACTAATACCCTGTAAACTTGGTTTTGACGGGTAAAGCGGCTATGTTTATGGGCAGTTCATTGGACATCTCTGCTTTTGAACAAGGATAACCAGGCTTTAAATAGGGTGTTTTTGCGATACCAGCACCGAAGGGACAATCTGAGTATGTCACCTATCATCCGGATTTTGGGATTGGGCTGAATGCGGCCTCAAAGCATAAGGCAGAGGCGATGCTGTTGTTGGAATGGCTCACCAAACCGGAAACTGGTGAATTATTGAGCAATGAGTTCCCCGGCTTTTTTACTATGCATAAAAAAGCACCTGCTCTCGGTAATAAAAACCGGCCCAAAGATGCTTTCAAAAGTGATATTCATTTTGAATTACGGATGCTATCCCTTCTTAGGGATAGTATCCGTTTTAACATGAAAATATATTTACATTTAGGATAATAACGACAAGCCAGCCAGGAGTACAAGGCGAACCTTGTACGAAACCGGGCGTGATTTTGATTTCTCTATTTTAGGAGTCCAAACTTTAGTTTGGTAGATGGGCACAATCATAACGCCGTTTTTCGTACCAGGTTCGCCTTGTACTCCTGATAAGCTTTGTACTCCTTTAAACTATAACTCACGCCGTTTTTCGTACCAGGTTCGCCTTGTGCTCCTGATAAGCTTTGTGCAATGGTTGGTGTATGAAGTCAAAGTCGAACTCATGTTATTAATTTCTAAACAGTTTAATATAAAGAAAAAATTCATCATAATCGTTGCCGGCTTGATCCCAAGCGCGTGCGAAACCTAATGATAAAGTGGCATCTATGGTATAGAAGTTAGTCAAGTACCAGTTACTTTGGATACCCAGGTTATAATATTGGGCTGATGTGTCTTCAAATTCAGAATAGAGCCGTTGATGAAAAACCGAGATATCCGCTCGTCTCAAATAACTATCCCCAAATCGTTGGCCTATTTTGACGGAGGGGAAAATATTTTCTACCGTGAATTTGGCAAAGCGATCCGCGATTTGGCTGTTGTCGCCAAGTCCAGAAAAGTTTTCAATTTGCCGATAGCGTCGGTTGGTTCCTGCTTCTAAGAGTTGGTTGCCAAAACCTTCAAAGTAAAATAGCCCTGCCCCAATGAAATCGCCCCAGCTTTTTCCAGCCGCTGTTTGAACGCGGAAAATATTATGGGGGGTAAAAATCGGAGTGAACCAATTGATTTCACCAGACAATGTGGTGGCGTTGGTGGCGAAATCATCGGTTAAATGCGTTTTTCTGAGTTGGGCGTTCCATTCGTAGCCTTTTTCGGCATCGACACTGCCAATCGTTCTTCGCAGGTTAACGCCTTGAAAGCCGGTTCCATAACTGAGCGTTTCTTCGGTACTTTATTGGCCAAAGTCATCGTATTTCCATTGGTTCCAGCCGAGATAAAACCACTGTGTCAGGGTTTTGGGTCGATCATATATCCAGAGTTTATTGTATGCGGTGAAAATCCCGTTATTGACGCGCCGAACATCGCGTCGATTAGCTAAATCGTAAAAAGAAGTCGGCAAATGTTGTAAGCCGATACTAAACCGATTCAAATACTCATAACCACCGTCGAAATGAAAATCGTAGCCAGAATCGGGGTTTTCCTGTTTGGAAAGGCCGGTTTTTAGGTACAAACGATGTTCGTTCAACGGATCTTTCATTTCTCCATAGAGTCCTAACGCTGTCTGCTTACCATAAGAGGCGATGGTTGGAATCAGCGCGGTTTTTTGGAGGTTGAGCCAGCCGTGATATTTTTCACCAACCAGTTTTTTGTCAGCGAGAATTGTAGGATCGGGCTTTAATCGCCATTCGCGCAATTCTGGATGGTTTTCAATGACTTGTTGGCCGCGATAGTGGATGGCTGCGACACCGTCCACCGGTTGGTTAGGCATGATTACGGGTTGAAAACCTTGGCTGGTAAATTGATAGGCAAAAAGGCGTTCTTGATCTAAGACTAATGGATGAAACAGTCCGGTTGGGCTGTTGCTTAACACCTCTATTTCATTACTGTCCACCGCTTTGCGGAAAATATTGGATACGCCGCTGGTGTATGCGTTCCAATAGGCGCTGTTGCCGTCTATTCCCCAACTGGGATGCTCTGGGCTGCCTTCATTTGTTAAAACTTTATACAAAAACCGTTTTTCTTTCAGCACCTTAACTAAATCAATTAAGATGATCTGTTGTTCGCCAGTGCCTTTTCGGAGCGTGGCTAACATGGTTTTGCCGTTAGGATGAATCTGAAGATGACCCAAAATAGTGCCGACTGGCAGTAAAATCTTTGGTGAAATCTGTTGATAGGGAAAGGAGGACATCACTAAGGCGGATTGTGAATGGCGGATTTGAAT
>QNER01000998.1 GCA_003646175.1 Candidatus Parabeggiatoa sp. nov. 1 | reverse complement strand
GTCGTTTCGCTATCTGAACCATCGGCATGTTTGGATAAACCGACAACAATGGCATCAGGTTGCCATTCTTGAATCAAGGCACTAATATGCGCCCAGTCGATTTGTTTATTTTTGACTAGCACGGTCGCTAAAGGGCGAGCAGTCGCTGTCAAAGTTTGCCCCACCGCCACGCCAATACGTTTGCTACCGTAATCAAATCCCATGATATACATATTGTTTCTGATTGTAACTGTTTGTTGAATTTTGGAGTCCAAACTTTAGTTTGGGAGAGGATAGCCAAGATAAATCTTGGACTCCTTCCCATCTTAGGCCGTTTTTCGTACAAGGTTCGCTTTGTACTCCTTCCCATCTTAGGCCGTTTTTGGTACCAGATTGGTACTCCTGATAATATTATATTACTTATCTACTGTGAGGCGATTGTAACGAAATTCCCAAGTACTAGTGATATGCAAGATATCGGTTCCTTTGCGGATACTTTCGGGAAACGCATCAAACGGTGCTGCAAGACGCACAATGCGTAACGCTGCTTCATCTATTATTTGGTACTTGGAAGATTCTTTAATTTCAACGTTGTGTATTGTGCCATTGGAGTTAAGTGCAACATCCAAAATTAAACTACCTGATAATTTTTTACGGCGTACTTTATCTGGATAATTTGTGTTGCCTATGCCTTCGGCTTTTCTTCGCCAAGCATCCATATAATTCGCATACTTATATTCTCTGGTGCTGGAATGAATAAATGTACTACGCGGTTTTTTGGCATGCGCTTCAATTGTTTTATACAATTCGGCCTGAATACTGGCTCGTTTCGCAGTAAGCACATTGATATAAAGGATATTATCGGACATATATTCTTTAGAAACAATGTCTTGTGAACCATTCCCTTGTTCAGTAGGGCCATCAGGCGGGGTGATTTGTTGCTCTACCTCATGTTGAGCGGGTTTGTCTATTGTTAAGGTTTCAATTTGTTTGTCAAGCCGAGCCGCGGCAACTTGTGGGGGCGGTGGTGTGAAAACCGTATTAGCGGTTTGATCTGGAAACGGGGCGAGCGTGGGTGTAGATGGACGACCTTCTTGCTCACTGTCTCCGCCACCTTCATGGTTCACTTGTGCCAAATAATCGGCCTTTTCCGGTGCTTTGTCGGTACTTTTTTGCACCAGAATAATTTCCATTGAGGTATTCAGGGTTTCCGCGGGTTTCGGCGCAACAAAACCGATACCATGGATAACAACAATATGCACCAAGGTAGCGACAAACAAAGCCACGGCAAATCGCTCGGTGGTGGGATCAATGTTATAGGTTTCAGCTGTCATATTTACTCGCTTTCAATTTGGTATACACACAGAGGGCACAGAGCAGATGTAGGGGGTGGGCAACGTCTTTTTGTTGCCCACCAACTCTTTGAGGTGGGCAATAAAAGGACATTGCCAGCCCCCTACAAAAAAACCTTTGACGAAATGATGACGAACGCCCTTCTGCCCATTACCCAATCTACGCTCCCATTACTTTATGGTTTAATCATGGGTAATACATCTTTTGCCGGCTGCGGTTTTACCAAAGGTTCAGGTGTCCGTGAGGGATCATAAGCGGTGCCTGATTTCATGGGTGGTGCCTTTCCCTGTAAATTAGTTGGTAGACTGGCGTACTGAGTCATCCTTTCTAGCAAACCGGCCACTTCGGCCTTCAAGAGTTTATCTTTGTGGCTGTCGCCTGATTTTGAAATTAGCATATATCGCCAAATGTTGTCTGTTGGAGGGCGTGGTGCATAAGATGTCGCAACCCTTTTCAACCAAGCCTCATCGACTTTAAAAGTGACATGCTCACTGTAAAGACACTGACCATACAAATTTATGGCCGAGCAATCTTCATCTTCTTTGATGAGGGTAGTTGGTGTGATTTTATCGCCCACTGGCGTTTGGTAATTCGCTTGCTCAAAATGTTTCCATCTTGAGTCACTTCCAGATGCGGCGTAGTAAACCACATTGTAGACTTGATAAGTTTTTGCGTTGGTTTCTTTATTAAAAAACCCCCTCAAAAAGTTATCATTCAAAACAACGTTGTGTGTGCCTTGCTTTTCTTGAACACCTTTGATGGTGGAAAAAGTGACAACGGTGTTTGATGGGTGATCATCAATCGTCACCGTCTGTTTGAAATGTTGTTTATCCAAGTCAGAAGGCGTTTTCAAGAGAGGGTTGGGAATACATCCAGAGAGGATGAAAAATAACAAAATTGTCAATGTAAGTTTTTTCAATGCATTTCTCCTCAAAAATCCCCACCTGCCCACGAAACTCGTTTTTATCCATAAGTCGCATTGTTCTTGAAAATGATAAATTGTGTTCGCGCTTCAAGTTTTTGCGCGCAAAAACGGATAAAGCGAATTGTGAATTAAAGTATAATTTTTAACTAATCCCTGGTTTTAATTCCGAGTTGTGGGTATTAGTTTACGAAAGGGGGAAATTGTGCAGTTTCCCCCTTTATCTTTGGTATGCAGGGGGGATTTTTTTTCAGTTCCGCTAAAGAATGAAAATTCCAAAAATCTTCGCCAATCAAAATCCTTTGGCGAAGGTATTGTAAACCTGACAGGTTTTAAAAATCTGTCAGGTTTGGCTTACTATACCACATCCTTTCAAAGGACAAATAAATACAAATAATTGACCATGTGCTTAAAGTCGGCAATTTATTCTTGCGGACTATATAATTATATCAGTTTTAAAAAAATGTGCAGTCATAAACCAAAAATGCACAAAGCACAGCCAAAAAGGAGGTGTTCCAAAAAAAACAGATTATTTTTATAATTGATTGATTTATCAATATTTTATTTTATTTTAAAGCGGCTATTAGGCAACTTAGTAAGTAAAATCAAGGAGTTATATTGGTTACCCGCAAAATGGGAATGCCAATGTTTTTGGCTTATACTGGAAGTCTGTGTGCAGGACAAAAAAGTGTTCAGGTTGTGGAAATAAATTTAAAATCAATCTGTTATAAAACGAGTTCCTATTCAAAGAGTGATACTATCGCAAAAAAACAGCGATAGCATCACAATTTGATCATTGATCACATTTTTTAATTAAATCAATCCGTTAAATCCGGAAAGAAGTTGTACTCCCAGTCACTTTTTCTGGACAACTACGCTACCAAACAGAGGGATAAATGAAACCCATAGCTTTTTTCTTGATCGGTGTTCTTTTGCTACTGCTGGCTTTTTTTTACCAACCATTATATACATTATTCCCAGAGACTTTTGAACCCGTTTATCAATTCCTCAACCAAATGGATACCGATATTTTATACATAGCCGGCTTTCTCGCTTTGATTATTGCTTTGTTTGATGCATTACCAACGTTACTGAGTGTTCCATTATTTCTGGCACTGGCATTTGCGGGCGGCTATTTCCTCGGTGATATGGATATTTCTATCATGGTAGGTGATTGGGCTATTTTGTAACGCGGGTTTTACGGATAACTTAACCGCCTATTTTCATGAAAATGAGGCGTACTTCGCGCCAATGATTTGCAAACCGTTTTTAGTAAAATAATTATACTAAAAGTACAGCGGATTTACGGATTTGACGGATTGATTTTTTTAAGGCGGTTGTG
>QNER01000997.1 GCA_003646175.1 Candidatus Parabeggiatoa sp. nov. 1 | reverse complement strand
GCAATTCTTGGTTTGTTAATAGAAGACCATTGAGTAGGTGCCGTTGGCACTTTCACCGGCAATTCATCCCAAGGAATATGCGGACTCGGCTGCTTAAAATGCAAATGTGGCGGAATTTCTTCATGTTGAAAAGACAAAACCACTTTAATCAAACCCGCTATCCCGGCTGCGGCTTCCAAATGACCTATATTAGTCTTCACAGTTCCAATCATCAGGGGTTCTGTTCGTCCTTCACCTAGCACCGTACCCAGTGCCTTGACCTCAACAGGATCTCCTAAAGCCGTCCCGGTACCATGTGTTTCCACATAGTCAACCTCAGAGGGATCAACATGAGCATTCTTTAATGCTTGTCGAATCAAAGCTTGCTGTGCTTGTCCATTAGGCACGGTAAATCCGCTACTCGCGCCGTCGTGGTTCACCATTGAGCCTCGAATGACTGCTAAAATATTATCACCATCCGCCATAGCATCCGAGAGACGCTTGAGCACAACCATGCCACAGCCCTCACCGCGCCCATAGCCATCCGCAGCGGCATCAAAGGTTTTACAGCGACCATCCGGGGAGAGTGCTTTGGATCTGGATAAAAAAATGCTCACTTCTGGTGACAACATCAATTGTACGCCACCCGCCAATGCCAAATCAGATTCTCCCGCGCGTAAACTCTGACAAGCCAAATGGACTGCCACTAACGAAGACGAGCAAGCGGTATCAATGGCCATGTTAGGCCCTTGCAAACCTAGCACATAAGACAAGCGGCCCGATGCAAAACACAAGCCATTTCCGGTTCCATCATAAGCACTGATTTGCTCAGGTGCGTTAGCGTATAGTTTTAATTGGGCATAATCATTTTGACCAATGCCAATAAAAACACCCGTTTGACTACCCGATTTGGGCACTTGTCCCGCATTTTCTAAGGCTTCCCAACAGACTTCTAATAACAACCGCTGTTGCGGATCGAGGCTTTCTGCTTCACGCGGTGAAATCCGGAAAAACTCGGGAGAAAACTGGTCAATATTTTGTAAAAATGCACCTTGGCGAGTGTATATTTTGCCCCGTTTATCAGGATCAGCATTGTAATAATTCTCAATATTCCATCGCTCAGCCGGAAATTCGGTAGTCGCATCAACCCCATTGTGTAACAACTGCCAGAAAAGGGCCGGATTATCAGCCCCACCCGGAAATCGACAGGCCACACCAACAATGGCAATAGGTTCTTTTTGTGACTTCTCGACAGCATCAAGTTTGGCACGCATTTCCTTCAGTGCCAAAACAGCACGTTGCAAAGGCGACAATTGATCAAGGTTTTCCATTATCTTGATTCTCCCAATAAATCTGCCAATTCTTTATCAATGAATGCAGCAGATTCATCGTCTGAAAGCTGCTGTACGTTACTCAACTCTATGCTATCTTTTTGTCTACCATCGGATTTTTTGGTTTTGTTCAAAGACAGTACTTCGTCGAGCAAATACGCTGTCAGAGCATCAATAGTAGGATATTCAATGATTAAGGTGGTTGGTAAAGTCACATCCAAACTTGCATTCAATTGGTTTTTCAGTTCAACGGCCATCAATGAATCCATGCCCATATCAAAGAAACCTTGGTCCGTACTTGGACTTTGGGAAGGGGGCAGCCTTAGCAGTTTAGCCACCTTATCCTGCATATAAGTCACCAAAATTGTCTGGCAATCACTTGCCGCTTCCAATCGTTGTAGAATATCTGACTTTGACGGTTGCTCAAGTAGTGATGGCACGACAATTTTTTCTAGTAACCGGGACTTGGGTGCTTCATAGCGCGATTTAAACAGATTCCAATCCACTTGAGCCACAGTGGTTTGTACACTATGAGTTCCTAGCAGGTATTCCAAAGCACCAATCGCCCTATCTGGTGGCAAAGTTTTTATCCCCCAATCAGCAAAGCGGCCGTGGCTCTCTATGTTTGCGGCCATCCCGGTACCCGCCCAAGCTCCCCAGTTGATGCTCAAAGCGGGGAAACCTTGTGCTTGACGGTAATGAGCTAAGGCATCCATGAAAGCGTTGGCAGCCGCGTAATTCCCTTGGCCTAGTACACCCAATAATGATGCCATTGATGAAAAACACACAAAAAAATCTAAAGGTTGCTCTTGAGTCAAAGTGTGCAGATGCCAACTGCCTGCTACTTTGGGTGCCATCACCTGTCTAAAACGTTCCCAATTTTGTTGCTGTAATACACCATCATCAAGGACACCCGCCGCATGAATAATGCCGCGCAGCGGTGGCATGTCTGTCTCAATATCTGCAAACACTCTAACCATATCTTCTTGATTAGCAACATCCGCTTTAGCAACTCGCACTTGAGCACCAGCCAGTTCCAATTGTTTCAAAGTTTCTTGTGCTTGAATGGTGGAAGCGCCACTTCGCCCGGTTAAAACCAAATACCGTACACCTTGCGCTACCATCCATTGAGCCAGCCTCAGCCCCAATGCGCCCAAACCACCAGTAATGAGGTAAGTATAGTGTTCCGTTAGTCGGACCTCCGAAGTTTTCACCTCGGTGGTCTTCTTTGGAACAAGGCGAGCCACATAACGTTGTCCATCCCGAAAGGCAATCTGATCTTCACCTTGTGAATCCTGAATTTCCGCCAATAGCATCAAAGCCTCATCTTCAGTGGCATCTGGGGACATATCTAACAGACCGCCCCAAAATTCAGGGTATTCTAACGCAACCACTTTACCCAATCCCCATAGCGGCGATTGTGCAATGCTCAAAGGATGCTGTCCAATTGGCACAGCCCCTCGTGTCACTAGCCAAAGGCGAGGTAATACGGATTGTTTATGCTGGCTGAGTGTTTGCACTAAATGCAGCACACTGCCACAGCTTAAATGCTGCGCTTGCTCTAACGCCGGCAGACTCAATTCTTCTGACAAGGCAGCATCTAAACTCCACAAATGAATGAGGTTGCTTATACCTAACTCACTGATTTTTAATTGATTGAACAAACGTTCAAAATCGGCGGGTAGCATAGAATTTATAAGCCAAGCTGTCAGATTTGAAGCGTTAGCCGGGATATTGTCCGCATAAACCAAAATACAATGCTGACCACGTTGTTCTAAAGATTCGGCTAAAGCTTGTCCCACACCCCCTTGATCTGCAAAAATCAGCCAACTACCCACTGAGTGAATTTCTGCGATGTCGGCTGACGGGCGAGGTTTATATTGCCATTCTATTTGATAAAGCCAATCCTTAATGCTATCTGCGGTGACTTGCAGCTGATATTGTTTAGCCAATATTTCCAAAAATCGAGGTAAATGTTTGAGTTCCTCTTCTGAGAATGGCTCAACTTGTTTCAACTGTTGCGTTAACAGTTCTGTATTCCCCGATTGCAGGAGATTAAAAATGGACGTTTTTGGTAATAAGGCCGTTTTCGTGTCGCTTTGAAGAATCGTATCAATCCAATAACGCTGTCGTTGGAAAGGATAAGTGGGTAACTCCACCCGCTGCCGCGGATAATCATGGTCAAAACCCAACCAATCTATCGGTGCGCCGCGCACATATAAGGAGCCCAAACTGTGGAGCAACTGTTGCCAATCATCTTGCCCTTGACGCAAACTCACCAGCCAAGT
>QNER01000996.1 GCA_003646175.1 Candidatus Parabeggiatoa sp. nov. 1 | reverse complement strand
CTCACAATCGCCTACATTGGCGTGTTCCCGTGTAACCCCGGGTGCAGAATTTTTTCTTTAATAATCAATCTGTTACAAACCATATTTTCCTTATTAAAAAAGGTAGCAAAAGTTAAACTCTTTTGGCACACTATTTGCATAAAAAATCTCGTTTAAAATCAAATAGTTACAAATTGACGTTTTTGACTTATCTCTCGATTTTGCCCCCCCCAAAAAGTTAAACTCTCTTCTTGATTTTAAAGGAAATTTTGCTTGACAACCCGACTTTCTTTAAATGATTGATGGGTTACTTTTTTGGGCCACACGATTGTTTATTACATCAAAAAGCCATTGGTACTACCCAAAAATAACCAGGCCTCCCAATGGCTCTCAAGCGACTACTCTGTCGTTATTAACGAAACACGAGAACAGCGCGCATAATACATTGATTTAGAATAGATGTCAAGACTGAAACCCAAAAATAAATTCGAGCCGCTTGCAAAACGCATTTTTTTTAATCGAGAATCGAGAATCGGAAATCGAGAATTACCAAGCGGGTTTTTAGGATAAAACCTTCAAGGTTTCCAAAACCTTGAAGGTTTCTAACTTACAAAATTTTTGCGTCGAATATTGTTTTCCTTTCAGTTGGAAACCTTCAAGGTTTTGCCCGACTGAATCCACAAATCGCCACCATTTCTAATGACTAAATTTGACGGATGCTATCCCTTCTTAGAGATAGTATCCGTTAACAAGCAAACGACAAAGATGAGTTATGAAAAGTCTTAACATCACAAGCAAAGCTATTTGTTAATCCTTTCTTATAACCAACCCCTGTCGTTATTAAGGTTTATCCTTTCTTATAACCAATCCTTGTAGTTATACACAATCCCTGTCGTTATTTAATCTCAATCACCACCCGCCGATTCTTAGCACGTCCTACAGCTGTACTATTATCAGCGATAGGCAGCCGATCAGCTTCACTTTTTATCACAAATTGATGATAAGTGAGCAGGACGCAACGATTAATCAAATAATCAGCCACAGCCGTTGCACGAGCACGCGACAATGTCTGTTTGAAATCATCAGCTTGACTACTATCCGTATGGCCGGTCACCACAATTTTCGTCAGGTGGACAATGTCCTGACATATCTGCATTGCCAGTCCGTCCAAAATACGCATAGCTTGAGGAGTCAAACTGGCTTTGCCGGCTTCAAAAGTCACGCTGTTTTCCTGCTTAGCAGCGTATTTGCCGGTGGCCGGTGCCTGTGGCACGACTGGCGATGGCGCCGCACCGCCCATCGTGGTGCCCCAACTCGGCATACTGGCTGGTGGCGGCGGTGGTGGCGCGAACTGTGGCGGCATTCCCTTACTTCTGTATTGCGGTGCATATCTCAAAGCAGGGCCACGAATGCCTCTCAACATCAAACCTTTAGACCCCCTCACCGGTGCAGGTTCACCAAATACACCGTCATAAGAAACCCCTTCTGGCATTTCTATCTCTTGAACAACGGTTTCCAGCTTGCCATCAACATTCACCACCTTTTCTTCCACTGCGACAAAACTGGTCCATTGCGTCATTAAGCGATAAGTCAAGCCCAATTGCGTGACTTGTTCAATCAAGTCTTTGGTTCGCCCATCGCGCACCATTTGATTCATCAATTGATGCACCTTTTGCCGCGCCCACACAGTCGCCATTGCTTCATGGGCTGGTGCATTTTGGGGCAGTTCGACACGCACCTTTTGTTCATAAGCCCGTTTTCCTAACTGTCCACGCACCACAATGGTATCAGCACCACCTTTAGCATAACGTCCATGAATACGAATTGGTTGCCCCGCCCACAAATCAGGGATTTTAGCCGGCTGAAGTTCAGTAACATCCAGATTGCCCCAGTCGATGTCAATGTCTACTAACGCCGGCCGATCAACACGGTGGAAGAATTTGTTGATGACTTTCTCGCTGTTTTCATCTGGGCGCACATAAAAGGCCTCACCACGACCAATTTCGGCCGCTCTATCCAACAAATAGCGGTTTACCGATGAGCCAACACCTAAACTAAACACCCGCGCACCGCGCCTTTCCTTTTCAATGGTTTGATAAATACCAAACTCATTACCGATATAACCATCCGTCAGCAAAAACGCAATGCGCAAATAGCCATCCGCTGCCGGTTGCGCCAGTGCCTCCAAAATACCTTTACCCATTTCCGTACCACCCCGGCCTCGGAAACTGTTCACATAATGCAACGCTTCATTGGCATAGGCGTGGGTATAAAGCCGCGGTTGTTTCCATAATGTCCCAGTATCCCCAGCAAAACGCACCACATTAAACCGATCCGTCGGGCGCATCCCTTTAATCAGCCGCCGCATCGCCTTTTTGGATTTGTCAAGCGGAAAACCACGCATAGAGCCTGAAGTATCAAGGATAAAAATCAGCTCACGGGGCACCACTTGATCATCAGTCACCACTTTTTGGGGCTGAATGAGCAACGTAAAAAAACCACCGCGTTTATCATGGTGCGCAATCGTCGCGATTTCAGGCGCGCTGCCAGCCACTTGATAGCGCAACACAAAGTCTTTATTAGGCAACCGATCCGCAGGGTGCAGTTCGACAGTGCTTTCATGCGGATTAATCTTTTTAAGATTAACCACATGAGACGGAGATTGCACATATTTAATCGGCACCCCAGCATCCAATTTCACCGACAACGCAATATCGTGTCCGCTGCGTGTACCCGGCCTCAGCACCGGCGGCGTAATCCGAGAAGCGTCCGGCACCATATCCGTATCCGGGGACCAACCCGTACCCCTATGCCCGGTGGCCACTTTCCCCGGGATATACCGAGGCCCCACCACCATTGGGAAAACCAATTCATAATGCCCGTTAGCGTAATGCAGGATATTCACATAGCGAATCGTAACAACAATGTTATCACCAGGCATGATGTTGGCAACAGACTGGGTAAAGATATTAGGGCGTTCTTGCTCCAACAATGAAGCCCGTCGTCCCTGTTGTCGCGCCCGCTCATAAATCTTGCGAGCCTCATCTCGACGTTTGATAAGTCCTTTGATGGTGCGTTCACCAATTGTCATTTGCATATCATCCACGGCCGCATCATTGGGCAGCGGAAAGGTATAAATGGCTTCAATTGGCTTTTCAAACGGGTTATGATAATGTTGCGTCACGGTAGCGCTTGCAACAAAACCAGACACGTCGATTTTAACATCAGTGTGCTTAAGTGGCATTTCCAGCTTGTTAGCCGGTTTTTCGCCACCGATTTGCGACACTTCAAGGCTGCCGGAATTAACCCCTTGGGCTAAATTACCCGGACGTTCAGTAGCGTAAGACGCTAAAGAGAACAATGACAATGAAATAGCCATTGCAAGGGTTGTCACAATTGAGTACATAATGGATTGTCCTATAATTTGAGCAGTCAGTGATTATACGCTTATCTCAGATAAACTGATAGTACAACGCATTGAAGGATTTTACGGATTTATTTTCTGATTATAACGGATTCTGTTGATAATAAATTCAATATGACATTTCGTGATGCTATCGCTTTTTTGGCGATAGTATCACTTTTGCACTTTAAATCCTTAATAGGCTTGCCCGTCAAT